>JADHLZ010000013.1 GCA_016780345.1 Flavobacteriaceae bacterium
AATCTTTAAAAGAACAGGGTCATTATCCAAGCTACAAAAAGCTATGGGGCATTCAAGTTTAAACTTAAGTTTAAACTACTTACGTGGATTAGAAGTTGCTGAATTAAAAAAAGAAGATAATGGATATTATATTTCAACAAAATTTTTTCTGCCTAGTGTAAATGCATATTCAATTTTAGATTATCATATTTCATACGATGGAACCCTATTAGTGACAAATAAATTAGACTTTAAGGGTGAATTCGATGGAAACGAAATCCCTAGAATTGGAACCAGTTTTCAGTTAAATTCACTATTTGATTACGTCGAATGGTATGGTCGAGGTCCACATGAAAATTATATCGACCGTAAAGAATCTGCTTTTATGGGCTATTACACTAAAAGAATATCTGAGATGAAGTTTGAGTACGCTAGACCACAAGAAAACGGCACCCGAATTGATACAAAAAAATTAATTCTAAAAGATGATAAAGGCAAAGGAATAATTTTTGAAGGACTACCAAAGTTTTCATTTAGTATTCATCAAAACACCATAGCAGATTATGATGGAGGAATTGAAAAGGCACAAAAACACTTAAATGATATTAAACCTAAAGACCTAATTCAAGTAATTATTGATAAAAAACAAATGGGTGTTGGCGGTGATGACTCTTGGGGGGCAAAGCCACATCAAAAATATATGATCAATTCAGATGACTTCACTCACTCATATAAAATAACTCCTATTTTTAAATAATTTTAAAATTCTAAAAATGAAAATAATTAAATTTCTATCACTGGCTTTAATATTAATGTGTTTAAGTTGTAATGATTTAATAAGTAAAGATGTTTTTATGTTTTCATATTTTAAAAATAATGGAGAGGATGGCTTACATTTAGCCTATAGTATGGATGGTCTAAAATGGAAGGCTTTAAATAACGATCAATCTTTTTTAGAGCCTAAGCTAAGTAAAGATAAATTGATGCGTGATCCTTGCATTATTTTTGGTCCCGACGGAAAATATCATATGGTATGGACAGTAAGTTGGGGAGAAAATGGTATTGGCTATGCTAATTCAATAGATTTAAAGAATTGGTCTGAACAAAAATTTATCCCTGTTATGCAGCATGAAAAAGGAACAAGAAATTCATGGGCACCCGAATTGTTTTATGATGATAAAGAAAAACAATATTTAATATTTTGGGCAAGTACTGTTTCTGACAAGTTTAATAATACTAGAAACCAAACTGAGGATGGTTATAATCATCGCATGTATTACACAACCACCAAAGATTTTGAAAATTTTTCAGAAACTAAGCTTTTTGTTGAACCTGGATTTAATGTAATTGATGCTACAATAACTAAAAACGGAAACGAGTATTTTATGATCATTAAGGATGAAACACTAGTTCCAGAAGCTAAAAAAAGTCTTCACTTACTTTTGTCAGATAATCTTTACGACTGGAATGTTCCTTTTTCTGATGCAATTTCCTGGAGTTGGGTAGAAGGTCCAACGGTTACTAGAATTGGTGATGAATGGGTCATTTATTTTGACCAATATAGGAAAGGGTCATTTGGTGCTTTAAAATCAAGAGATCTTGTAAACTGGGAAGATATTTCTGATTCTATTTCATTCCCTGATGGAATTAGGCATGGTACTGTTTTTAAGGTTTCACAAAAAGAGTTACTTAACCTAAGAAAATAATTGTAAATTGTATTTAATTATAACTTTAATCTTTCACTAAAATGAAAAATACTTTTATTTACATAATGCTTGTCATGTTTTTAATCAGCTGTACAAAAAGTCAGCAGCAAAATTCTGAGTTGAACATAGGCTCTGCTTTGATGGATGGAAATACTGAAATGACTCCAATTGTTGTTGGGGAAACTTCAAATCAGGATATCTGGTTAAAATATATTCAAGCACATAATGATAAAAATTTAGATATTATTGCGGAAATAAATGCTGAGGACTGGGAAGGTTATACTGCAGACGGTAGTGTAGTAAAAGGGAACCAAGCACACATCGAAATTTTAGATAATTGGTTTAAAAATGCAAATCCAAAATGGGAAGTAAAATGGATGATTGCTAATGCTGCAAAAAATAAAGATGGTGTCGTTGAGCAATGGTTAACAACTGGAAATGATTATACTGACATTGATGAGAATGGTAAAGAAATTTTTGAACATAATGTTCACGACATTCTTTTTAAAGATGGCAAAATAAAGAAAATCAATGTTTATAAAAGAGCAAAAGCTCTAGTTGAAGCAGATTTTTCTTATTAAATAAATCGGCCTCTAAAATAATTTTTATTCTTTCATGCATGTTTTTTAGTAATTTGAGATTTTAACAATTAATCATAATGAAAAAATTAGAAGAATTTATATATTCAGTTAAGTACCTTCCTCAAACATTATATTTTGGTTCTCTTGGATTGATTGGATATGACTTCTATTGTTATATTGTTAATGAAACAGAGTTTCTTAATCCTTTCTTAAGATTTCCATTATGGATTATCTTTTTTTTAATGTCAGGTTTTGGCGTTGAAAGATATAATAAGAATAAAAAGAAAAAATGAAAAAAATTATTCTATTGTTTCTATTTATTTCATTTATATTTTCTTGTTCCAATACTGATGATGTAAGTAAAACACCTGAAATTAAGGGTCAATATATTCTTCAAAATGTAAGTTGCTTTTGTAACCTCGATAACTATGATTTTACTAAAAATCAACTTTGGTTTTTCCCTGAACAGGATTTGTTAGTTAGTAAAGGAGATATTAACGATGGCATATTTATTAGCAAACCCAATGAACCCTCAAAATTTTTGATTTATGATGGGGTTTTAACTTTAAATGATAACGAGAGAGAATATACAATTGAGGCTAAACAAAATGAAATAATTTTATCATACATTGACAATCCTAATATCGCTGATGATGAAATTACATATGTATTTAAAAAAGGAAATGCCGAAATAGAATGTATAAACCCTAAAGCTATTTCAATTGATACTATGTGTACAAAGGAATATGACCCTGTATGCGGATGTGATGGATATACTTATTCCAATCCTTGTGTTGCAAAAAATTATGGAGTTAGTTCATATAAAATGGGTGAATGTTCAAACTAAACCATAGGCATATCTTCTTCTTTTAATTAAGTAAAACTGTATGCAAGCTGAGAAGAATCAATCAAGTAATTCTTGTAATGGATAAAGCCTATTTTGTAGATTAAATATTTTAGTAATAAACATATTTGATAACACAACATTATGTCGTGGTTTTCAATTGTTTATATGTCATAATGGCACATTAAATCTTAAGGAATATATTTTGATTACAAAAAAGTAAAAAGAAGTATGAAAACAGATCAATTTACTTTTAAAACACAAGAGATTCTTGAAGAATCACAACAAAACGCATTAGAAAAAAATCATCAAACTGTAGAAAATACCCATATATTGAAATCTATTATTGAAAATGATAAAAACATTTTTCCATATGTATCTAACCAGTTAGAGATTGATGATAAATTAGTTAGTAAGACTATTGATAAGATGATTGATTCCATTCCGATTGTGAAAAGTGAATTTGCTGGGTTTTCACAGAACTCATCAAAAACACTAATGAAGGCAATCAGTCACTCTAAAAAAATGGGTGACAGTTATGTTTCAGTAGATCACCTTTTAATTTCATTAATTGATTCTAACGATGAAATATCGAAGGTCCTTACTGGATATGGTTATACTCTAGATAAAGTAAAAAAAGTATTAAGTAATATGAGAAATGGAGAAAATATAAACTCATCCTCCTCAGATACAAATTTTAATTCAATTGAAAAATATGCAGTTAACTTAGTTCAAAAAGCAAGTGAAGGTAATTTAGACCCCGTCATTGGAAGAGATGATGAAATTAGAAGGGTATTACAAATACTTTCAAGAAGATCTAAAAACAATCCAATACTTGTAGGCGAACCAGGAACTGGAAAAACAGCAATAGCTGAGGGTCTAGCAAAAAGAATTATAGAAGGTGATGTCCCAGAAAATTTAAAAGATAAATTAATTTTTGCTTTGGATATGGGGGCATTAATTGCTGGAGCAAAATACAAAGGTGAATTTGAGGAAAGATTGAAATCAGTAATAAGGGAGGTTGTTGAAAGTGATGGTAGAATAATTTTATTTATTGATGAGATTCACACTCTTGTTGGAGCTGGAGGAGGTCAAGGAGCAATGGACGCTGCAAATATTTTAAAACCTGCATTAGCGAGAGGAGAGCTAAGAGCAATTGGCGCAACTACCCTAGATGAGTTTCAAAAATATTTTGAAAAAGATAAGGCTCTTGAAAGAAGATTTCAAAAGGTATTTGTTGATGAGCCTAATATTGAAGATTCTATATCGATATTGAGAGGAATCAAAGAAAAATATGAAGCACATCATAAAGTAAAAATATTAGATGAGGCATTAATTGGAGCTGCAAAATTATCTAGCAGATATATTTCTGATAGGTTTCTTCCAGATAAAGCAATTGACCTTATTGATGAAGCAGCTTCAAAATTAAGATTAGAAATAAATTCAAAACCTGAGGAACTAGACAACTTAGAAAGAAAGATAAGACAAATAGAAATTGAATTAGTTGCAATCCATAGAGAGAAAGACAATACAAAAATAAAAGAATTAAAAGATCAATTATCAAAACTCAAAGAAGATAGAAATTCAATTTATACTAAATGGGAAAATGAAAAAAATGTAATTGATAAGGTTCAGCAAACAAAAATAAATATAGATTTATTAAAATCTGAATCTGATAAATATGAAAGAGATGGTAACTATGCAAAAGTAGCTGAAATAAGATATGGAACTTTAAAGGAGCTTCAAATGAAACTGAAAGAATATGAAGAAGAAATGGCCAAACAATTTAGTGAAAACTCATTATTGAACGAAGAAGTAACTTATGATCATATAGCAGAGGTTGTATCTAAATGGACGGGGATTCCAGTTTCTAAAATGCTACAATCTGAAAAATCTAAGCTTCTTGAATTAGAGAAAGAAATATCAAAAAGAATGGTTGGTCAAATGGAAGCTGTTCAATCAGTCAGTGATTCAATAAGAAGAAGTAGGTCTGGGCTGCAAGATGAAAATAGACCAATAGGAAGTTTTTTATTTCTTGGAACAACCGGTGTTGGAAAAACAGAGCTTGCTAAATCCTTAGCAGAAATCTTGTTTGACGATGAACAAAACATTGTTAGAATTGATATGAGTGAATATCAGGAACAACACTCTGTAAGTAGATTAATAGGTGCACCTCCTGGATATGTAGGATATGATGAAGGTGGTCAGTTAACAGAAGCTGTAAGAAGACGACCCTACTCTGTTATTTTACTAGATGAAATTGAAAAAGCTCACCCTGATACTTTTAATATTCTCCTTCAATTACTAGATGAGGGTAGACTTACAGACAGTAAAGGTAGAACTGCAGATTTTAGAAATACTATTGTAATAATGACAAGCAATATTGGAAGTAGCGAGATTCAAAAATCATTTGAGGAAATTGTAGATTTTGATAAGGCAAAAAATGAAGCAAAAGAAAGATCAATGACATTATTAAAAAAATCTTTAAAACCTGAATTTTTAAATAGAATAGACGATATAATATTATTCTCACCATTGACAAAAAAAGAAATCAGAAGGATTGTTGAACTTCAATTTCAAAAAGTTTCAAGTAAATTAAAAAATAGAGAAATTGAAATATCTATAACCGAAGAAGCATTAAATAAACTTTCAGAATTAGGTTTTGATCCAGAATACGGTGCGAGACCAGTCAAAAGAGTTATACAAAAGAATATACTTGACAATCTTAGTAAAATGATTCTCTCCGAAAAAGTAAATTCAAAAAATGAACTTATAATTGATTGTTTTAGTGATGAAATTGTAGTTAGAAATTAAAAGAAGAAGATATGCCTATGATTTAAGGAAGGTTTTTGTTTTGGAATTTAAAAGCGAAAAGGTTTGAATGAGAGCTAACCATAGCAATCAAACAAACCAATTCATTTTGGGAAGTGCGAATGTACAATAAATAAAAAGATTAATTTAAATTAATTTTTTAAGTTTTTCTTTTTAAATAAGTTTTTCCAATCATTCCAACTCATAGCAAGACCTCCAAAAATAAAACCTAAACCAATTAAAAACTCATTATTAGATAATTCATATAGTCCCCATGCTATAGCACCTAAAGAAACAAGTATTGAAGTTATAATTAAAGATTTTGCATATTTTACTTTTTTCATAATCTATGATTTAATAATTAATACTATTATGTTTCATTAACGATTTCTATTTCTAAAATAGAAATAAATAATCACAACAATTAAAATGATTAAAATATGCTCAATTTCCCAATCCATTTGTCCATAAGAATAAGGACGTTGATAAATTAAGTTTAGCATAAGTATATATTATTAGTTTTTATTTATGACTGTAACTAATAAAAGTGAAAAAATTATAATTTAATTTTCATTAACCTTGCGCTAGAGCTGCTCTTTTCATCTTCAGATGTTATCCAAAAAGTATTTGAATCAATTATTTTTATTGCTTCAACTTGAGTTTTACCAATTGGAATTTCATACATTTTTATTTTATAATTCGTTTTATTTTTTAAAGTAAAGTTTTCAATCTTCAAAATATAATACTCATTAAAAAAAAGAGTTCCTGTTAATGCTAATAGTTTACTTTTAGAGTCATAATCTGCTCCAGTTATAATAGATTTAGTATTTAAAATTCCTATTTTTTTTGCCTCATATTTACCTGCTTTTTTTGGTAATGTATAGATTTCTGTAATTTTTTTAAGCTTATTCTTTGTAAATATTATCAGTTTATCATCAATGGAAATTAAAGCTTCAGCGTCATACTGAGAAGAATTATATGGCGTAGTAAATTTAATTTGCTCTGGATAATGAAATTCGATTGTTTCTACGTCATTTAACATGGGGTCTATAGGGACTTTAAATATTGACAAATTCTTTCGAGTATCAAAATTGTTACCCATGTTAGCAACATAAATATATTCTTCATCTCTGGTTATGTCTTCCCAATCATTATTTTTAGCTCCCTTAAGAATTCTTTCAAAAACTATCTTTCCTTTTTTATCTAAATAATATAATTTAGGATCTCCTCCTGAGTCGTTATGTGTTATGAATTGACCATCTATAATTTCTAAACCTGATGTTTCATCAATTTTTTTTGAAAGACTGATGTCCTTAACTATTTTTTGTGAAAATAATGAGTTAAAAAAGAAAAGCGTAAGGACTGTAAATAGTATTCTCATTTATTAATTTATAATTTTATTCCAATCAACTAATTTAAAATTTTGATTCAAAACGTCATTATCATCATCTTGAGCTATTAAAAAACCCATATGGTTGAAATTATTAAGCTATTTATTTTGAGAGCAACACTCTTCATTTTTACATTTACAATATTTTAAATTGTAAATATGTAAAAGGGCTAAAATTGAAGCAAATAAGTACGTATAATACTCTGGAATATGAAATCCTTTAAAGCCTTCATTTAAAATTAAAAAAGAAAAAGCAAGCCAAAAAACAAACAATAAAACTTTAACAAATATTTTAGTTGAGTTTTGAATAGAAAAATATACTGCTAATGAGGATATTAACAAAAAAAAATAATTCATTGAAAGCCACAAAAATGAAATATCATTAACATGAAACAAGTTATGAGCTTGTGTAAAATACAATAATGGAGTTGCTGAGCAATGCAACATACATAATACTGATGCTGCAACTCCGTATTTGTCAGAACTATTAATTATAAAATTCATTTCAATCACGAAATTAAATTATTTTTAAATAGTTTGATGTTTTTTTTAATTTATATTTTTAATATATAATAAATTTTTAAAAAATTAATTTAATAATACACTTTGGCTATGAAAAAAATACTGTATCTGTTTTCGTTTGTTATGTTAATAACTAGTTGTGAAGTAAACCAAGCAACTAAAGAATTAATTGTATTAGATAACTCTGATTCTGAAGAAATAACATTTATTCTGGAGCTTAATACTAAAGGAAATTCAAAAGAAGATGTTGAAGAATTTACTCAATATCTTTCAAATTTTATAGTTGAAAGAGAGCCTTCAACTGTTTATGGATACTATATTTCTGAAGATGGAAATAAAGTTACACTTATTGAAAGGTATAATAATAGCCAGGATGGTATTAAACATGGTGAAGATTTTATTAACGGACCTAACTTTAATAAGTTTTTTGAAATTTTTGAAATTGAATCTTTTATTACAATTGGAAATGCTTCTGATGAATTTAAAAATTTCGCGTCTGACAATGGTTTTGAGATTGAATATAGAGAATCAATAGGTGGATTTGTCAGAAGATAATTTTAAACTAATATGATACAAGTAAGATATTGAACATTTAATTTTAATTGTTTTTGGGATTCTTCTACTTGAGTTCGACTATTCCAAAAATAACACACTTGAATCATACTAGATGTTGTTAATAGGGCTTGGTTTAATGATTATTTTGGGGTAAACGTGTATTTAAAAAAAATAACTTTTTTTATATAATTTGTACTAAAACTAGTGACAACTAACATTATATTTTTTTAATCTCCAATAATTGTAAGGAAGTGGAGTTATAAACCCTGTAACTAACATAATTGGAACCACCCACCATGTTAACATCGCCCCACCAGTTAGTGCCCAATCTGTTAGGTTCATTGATAATTCCATCGATAACATAGAAATAAAACTCATTCCAAGTGCTGTTTTTAAAGCGATTTTAAAGCTCATTTGTTTTAAAAGAATTATTGTTTCTAAAATAATTGATGTAAGAAGTCCATTAATCATAGCAAGACCCATTATTTCAAATGTGTCCCAATTATTATCAACATTTTGAAAATAAAAAATAGTTCCAAAATCTCCAATTGAGCAACCTGCCAGGCACCATAATGTATTTATTTTTGCTCTTTTCCAAGTATGCTTGCATTTCCAACTAATCATAATAATACGATAATGAAAAGTAAAGTTAGGCTATAATTATTAAATTTAATTTTGTGAGAGCTAAATATTGTAAATTATGTGAAAAAGAATTTTCTGTAATGTACAGAATACAATATGATTCAACAAAAAAATGGAAATTTGTATGTCAAGCATGTTTACTGATTGTAAAAGAAAACAATTTATACTATAGATATGGGGGAACTTGGAAAAAATAATATATTTAAAAATATGAAAAAAATAGTTCTATTAATTTTAATTCCCTTGCTGTCTTATTCTCAAAGTTCTGAGATTAATAATATTAAATCTTCAATTGAAATTTTTTTTGAAGGCTTTCACAAAAAAGATTCTGTACTTATGAAATCTATTTTACATAGATCATTTGGTCTTCAATCTGTTGCAATACGTGAAAATAAAGTTTCAAAAAAAGATATAAACGGAAATGAATTTATATCTATTGTTGTTAACAGACCAGAAAAACCAATCTGGAATGAAAAACTTCTCTCTTATGAAATTAAAGTTGATGGTCCTTTAGCAAACGCTTGGGTAAAATATGAATTTTGGATTGATGAAAAACTTAGTCACTGTGGAGTTAATTCAATTCATTTACTTAGAGACGGTATTGATTGGAAAATATTCAGTATTTCAGACTCAAGAAGAAAAGATTGTAATTAATATAAATATTATTAAGAGTTTTTGAAAAAAATATTGATTCCTTATATTTAAGCATGAAAAGATCCGATTATTTTATTTTAGGGGCAGCATTTCTAAGTTTTTTATTTTCTATATCTCTTTGGTTTTCAGGACAACAACAAGAGGGACTATATGTTGGAATATGGGTGCCTTCCATTTTGGCTGCTGGAGCATATATAAAACAAATTTTTAGAAAATGAGTGTTGAAATAATTTTTTTTATTGGGGTACTTGTTTTTACAATTTTCATTATTGGAGCTCTATTAATTCCAGGAGAAATTAAAGAAGATGTTAAGGATAGAACTAAAACTGATGTAATGGATTATGATGGAATTGGCAATTACGGAAGAATTCCAAATAAGAATTCTAAATTAAAATGATAAGAAAATTATTTTTAGTTTTTGTTTTAGATATTTTAATCCTCCTGTAGACCATAGTGCCCAAAATATTAGTATTGGTTGAAAAAATAATCTCAGGATTCTTTGATTGTTTGAATACATTCTTAATCCATCAAGTTCATGAATATATTGATTAATATTTCCAGGAAAAACTAGGACATAAAAAACACCCAAAACTAACCCTGTTTTTGCTTTAAATTTACCTCCCCAAACCATCAATATTCCAAAGATAATTTCTATATAACCGGAAATTAAAACGATCATGTCAATAAAGTTTTCATCTGATGTTAACCAACGTGGGACTTGAGCTTGAAATTCAATTCTTCTAAAAAATAAATGGGCTATTCCTATATAAATCATAATCAAACCAAGAACAACTCGAAAGATATTTTGAATAATAGATGTTTTAGCAATCATATTAAAAAATTCGGTTAAAAATAATCTTAATTATTAAAACTAGTATATTTAATTTTATGATTGAACACTTTTTCAATTGTCCTCATTGCTGGGAAAATCAATTTAAACTGATTGATCCTTCTATTATAAATCAATGCTTTATTGAAGACTGTGAAGTTTGTTGTAATCCTTTAGAATTTACAATTGCTACACAAGACAATAATTTAGTTTCTTTTGATGTAAATTCAATAGAACAATGAACTATTTGTTCATAAATTTTGAGATTATAAAAAATATAATTCCTATGACTAGAATCACTAAATAATTTTCCATAAGAAATTCAAAAAAACCTAGAAGAATTCCAAAGAGTATTAATTTTATTCCAACACTTTTTAAATAATAATTTATCATTATTTAATTTTTTTTATGTAAAAAAACAGTGTGCATTAGGGTGGTTGCCAACTTATTTTCTGAATTATAAATCTCTCCTTTAATTGAAGCTATATTTTTTCCTTGGTGAATTATTTTAGCTAAAACTGTTACTTTACCGTCTAAAAGCGGTCTATGATGAATGCTGTGTAAATTCGTTGAATTTGGATAAAGTTTACCTCCAGATTCATAAACAAGTAAAATACTTGTAGCATCATCAAGCATTGAAGTCATTTGTCCGCCTTGTACATTTTTATTAGGATTAAACGTTAAAGAGCTAAATTCTGCACCAAGTTTAAGATATCCTTTTTTGTAGTCAATGAATTCGAAGTTAAATAACTTTCCTGTTCCTTCGTTATTTTTCCAAAATTCCAATAACTTATCAAAATCTTCTTTCACTTTGTATTTATTTTTAAAAAAACATAAAAATAACTGTTTTAGATGGTATATTTATCTATAAATGAGAAAAATACAAACTTTTGATAGTGGACAATGGAATGCTTTCTTTAGATGTTCTAACGATTTATGTAGGGCTTGGTTTCCATACAAAGTTATTGAGACTTATTTCGATGAGTCTTTAATTAAAGGGAGAGAGGGTAAAACAAAATGGCAAAAAATTTTTCATCATGAAAAATACTCTGGAAATGTCAAAAGAAAAAAATGTAAAAAGTGTAGAAATGAAATTTTGGTTAGAGAAGTCAATCATGTTGACTCAGGATCAAATTTTGGCTACTAAAACTATTATTATGAAAAAAATATATAATCTTTTTAAAAAATCGACAAATTTTAAAATGCTTTTAATCTTTGGTTTGATCAAAAAGCTTATAGTTAGTTTAATACTTATATTGCCCTACTTGTCAAACAGTCAAACTAACGCATACAAAGACAAATTTGCTCATACTTATTCAATTGTAGCTATGGATGAAAAAACTGGGGAAATGGCTGTTGGTGTACAAAGTCACTGGTTTTCAGTAGGGACTTTGGTTAGCTGGGGTAAATCTGGTGTTGGTGTTGTTGCTACTCAATCGTTTGTAAATCCAAGTTATGGGCCAATGGGACTTAAAATGATGGAAAATGGGATGTCTGCTAAAAATACTTTAAATAAACTTACAAATGAAGATGAGGGAAGAGATTATCGACAGGCAGCTATGCTTGATATAAATGGATCTGTTGGTGCTTTTACTGGGAAAAGCTGTATAGAAAGTGCTGGGCATTATGTAGGTAAAAATTTTTCTGTACAGGCAAATATGATGTTAAACGATGATGTTATTCCTTCAATGAAAAAAGCTTTTTTAGAAAACGCACATCTCCCTTTAGCTGAAAGAATAATCACAGTTTTTGAGGCTGCTGAAAAAGTTGGAGGAGATGTAAGAGGAAAACAATCTGCTGCAATAATTGTTGTAGGAAATAAAAAAACAGAAAACGTTTGGGAAGACAAAAAAATTGATTTAAGAGTTGATGACAGTGATGATCCTGTTAAAGAAATTAAAAGACTTTTAAAAGTTCACAGAGCATATGAGCACATGAACAAAGGAGATGTTGCAATCGAGGAAAATAATACTGAAAAAGCATTGATTGAGTACTCTAAAGCTCAAAGTTTATTCCCAGAAAATCATGAAATGAGTTTTTGGAAAGCAATTGCTTTATTAAATAATGGAGAGAAAGAGAAAGCCAAGGATATTTTTAAATTTGTTTTTCAAAAAAATATTAATTGGAAAAAATTAATTTACAGATTGCCAAAATCTGGAATAATATCAATGTCTAAAGAAGAACTTGACCTTTATTTTTCCGACATATAAAATTAATTATATCAAAACATTCCTTTTAGGATTTTTTATTACATTTGGTTTCTAAATAAAAAAATTATTACTATGAAAAACCTTGTGTTAATGTTTCTTGTTTCAGCATTATTTGTCAGCTGTAACTCAAACCCCAATTATGAAAAGAATTTAGCTACTGCTCAAAAATTATTTGAATTGCATGGTGAAGAAAAACTTGAAGAACAACTTGCTCTAGTTAGTAAAGACATAGAAATTATCACTCCTATGTATGGTTCTGAACCAGGAAATTATGATACTTACGCTACAATGCTCAAAGGGTATCATGATACATTTGAGGATATTAAATATACTCCAACTGTATGGCTTCCAGGATCTAATCCTGAAGGCAAATTAGATGGAAGTGTTAGAACATATGGAACTTGGACTGGCAAAAACTCAATCACTGGAAAAGAAATTAATCTTAAGGGTTATTGGTACTTTAACTTTGATGGTGAAGGTAAAGTAATTACTCAAGGTGACTTTTTTGATATTGGCGGAATGATGCAAGCTGTTGGTCCAAAAACACCTGTTTTAGTAACACTAAAAGTTAAACCTGGGAAAAAACAAGCCATGATTGATTTACTTAATACTCCTGATGGATTAGATGCTACAAGAAGCTATGATGGAAATTTATCTCTTGAAGCTTTCTTTAATGATGCTACTAATACTTATTATGTTTATGGGAATTGGGCATCTTATGATCATTATCAAGCTTATCTTGATTGGAGATTTAATGATGATGAAAGTAAATTAGCACAACAAGTTATTGCACTTTGTGAAGGTGGAGAAAAAGGGTTAATTCCTTTATTCCCTAATACAGACTATGCTTCATTTTAAAATTATTATTTAATTAATTAAAAAAAGGGATGCAATTGCATCCCTTTTTTATTATAAATTATAAAGAACTAATATCTAGCTAATACTTCAACAATAAAGTCGTGAACATGTTCAACTTCACCTCTATTAATAAAATATTGATTCATAGCTTTAGTATAATTATCTTCCAGATCTTGGTGCATACTTAAATGGCCATTTATGTCAGTGCCACCGATTACAACCCAATGAGTAGCCCCATTAGGCCTATTAATATCATATGTTCCAAATCCAACAACTCTATTTTCAAAAACATCAGATGCTTGATCAACAATTTTATCGTGTGCTTTTTTAAATGCTACAGGGTCTTTTGGTGTAATATCCCATATATGACCAAAAGGAAATTCTTTAACATCTCCATCTTGCCAACTCATAATTCTTCCAGCCTTAGCAGTTCCCCAGCTTTCAATTCGGTTACTAAACTGTCCCCAGAAAGCAGAATTTTCAAATTCTTTCATATCTCCTTCAACTCTTCCTCCGTTATTTAGCTCCCAAAGCCAAACTAATCTATGAGTTCGTCCGTCCTCACGACCATGTCTTAATCTTTCTAAGATTATTCCACCAGATTTGAACTTTGCATCTGCAAAAAACTCATCAAATAATTTTACTAGATTGTCCTGTGAATTTGGCTCAGCAGTTATATCAATTGTGTTAAAAGCCATTTGCTGTGCAGAAAGAGAAAAAGATAAAAAAGAAAATAGGATAAATAATAATTTTTTCATTGTAATTTTAATTTTTTAGTTAGAAAAATAAATATACTAAAAAAACATTCTTAAAAGTATGTTAAAGGCTGTAATATTTGATATGGACGGTGTGATTGTAAATAGTGAGCCACTTCATCACAAAGCATACCTACATATGTTTGATGACTTTAATCTAAATGTTCCCAACAAACTATACGAATCATTTACTGGAAAATCAACCTTAACTATATGCAAAGAATTATGCGAGTTATTCAAACTCAAAAATAATCCTACTGATCTTGTTAAATCTAAAAGAAAACATTTCAAATTTATTTTTGAAAATGATACGTCGTTTAAAATGATTAAAGGTGCTAGAGAACTAATTGAAGATTATTTTAGTAATAATCTAAAATTAATTTTAGCATCTTCAGCATCTATGTCGACCATCAACAGAGTTTTTAAAAAATTTGATCTTGATAACTTTTTTACAGCAAAAATTAGTGGTGCCGATTTAAAAGAATCCAAACCTGATCCAGAAATTTTTTTAAAAGCTGTTAAAATTTCAGGATTTAGCAAAAAAGAATGTATTGTGATTGAAGATTCAACAAATGGAATCATCGCTGCTAATTCAGCTGAAATTTTTTGTATTGGTTATAAAAGTGAAAATTCAAAAAATCAGGATTACAGTTTAGCAGATCTTGTAATCTCAGATTTTACTCAAATTTCTTGGAAAAATATTTCAAAAAAATTTAAGTAATGTTTTTAAAAAAAATTAATAAATTTGAATAAAATTCAATGAAAGAAAAATTTGATTTTCTTATTTCAAACAATATTTATGGTTTTATAATCGTTGGTGCAGTTGTCCTTGTATTAATTGCAGTTGCAGTTGCTTATGTAACTTTTTATTAATGTTCTCCATAGATTTTAATGAATCTTTAATTAAAAGTGTTTCATTTTTAAATATTGATTCTCTTTATCCTCATGAAAAAATAATTAGTGAAAAATCTTCAACTCTAACTAGTTTTCTAAAATCCTTTGATAATTATATAATTATTTCGTCTATAATTTGTTGTTCAGAAAGTAAAGTAATCATTGATGGTCACCATAGATATTTCACTTTAAAAAAGATGGGCTACAAACAAATACCTGTAACCCTAATTAATTACTTTTCCGACGATATTAGTACAGGTATTGATAAGAAAAATATAAAAAATGAAATTATTTCAAATGCTATAAATGGGAAACTTTTAAATCCTAAAAGCACGAGTCACAAAGTATTTTGTCCTAAATCTAAACTGTGGGAACCAATTATATTATTATCAAGCTTGTCTAAAATAAACATTAAAAACGATCTGGAAAATCAGTAATAATCCCATCAACTTTTAATAACTTCATTTTCTTTATATCACTTTTATTATTAACCGTCCAAGTATATATCTTTAAATTGTTTTCGTGAATTATTTTGATATTTTTCTTATTCAAATCTCTATAGTTTGGGTTAATTGCAACCGCTTTTAATGTTTTTGCCTTTTCAATAGCAAGAAGAGGATCATTTTCGGTAAGTAAAGCTATTTTTACATTGCTATTTAATTCTCTTAATTTTTCTAATTCCACCCAATTAAAGCTTGAAAATAAAATATTTTGAGAGCTAATTTTTTTTTGATTTATAAATTCTTCTAAAAGTTCTAAAGTAGCTTTTGCTGTATTTTTACCTTTTAATTCAATGTTTACAAAAACTTGTTTATCAATAATATTTAAAACCTCTTTTAATGTTGGGATTTTATGATCTGTCCCTAAAACATTCAATTTTTTTAATTCTGAAAGTGTTTTCTTTTCGATTAAACCTTCTCCATTAGTTAGCTTATTTAACTCTTTATCGTGGAATAAAACAATCTCTCCAGTCAAGCATCTAAAAACATCAACTTCAAATCCATCTGCTCCTAAATCAATAGCTTTTTTAATTGAAGCTAATGTATTTTCAGGTTCGTATCCCATTGCTCCTCTATGACCAATATTTAATATTTTCTCTTGACCATTAATTCCAATAGAACAAAATATAACCATTATTAATTTTATCATTCCCATTATTAACAACAATTTACAATTAATTATCTTTAGTTTGTGAATGCAAATTTAAAAGAACTTATTAAGGCTGAAAAGAAAGCTCAATTATTATTTGAAGAAATTGAAAAAAGAACAATTTTAATTCCTGGCAACTCAGAATTAAAAATAAATTCAATGATATTTCAACTAGCATTTGAAATGTTTGGAATTGAGAAATATTGGCATAAAAGAATAGTTAGATGTGGAGAAAACACACTGTTTCCTTACAATGAAAATCCTTCAAATCTAACTCTTAAAAATGACGACATTTTATTTTTGGACTTTGGACCAATATTTGAAGAATGGGAAGCTGATTTTGGTAGAACCTATGTTATAGGAAACGATCCATACAAAATCAAACTAATAAAAGATATTGAAAAAGCTTGGTATGAGGGAAAAGAGTTTTTTAAATCTAAAAGCAAAGTTACAGGAGCTGAACTCTATAATCATGCCCAAAATTTAGCATTAAAATACGGCTGGGAGTTTGGAGGAGAAATTGCAGGGCATATTATAGGTCAATATCCTCACGAAAAACTTGAAAAAGAAGATAAATCAAATTATATTCATCCTGAAAACCAAACAGACATGTATGGTTTAAATAAAAAAAATGAAAATAAAAACTGGATTCTTGAAATTCACTTTGTTGATAAAAAAAAGAAAATAGGTGGTTTCTTTGAACAATTAATGGCATAACTTTTGAAATAACTAAAAAAAATAACAATGGGAAGTAAATTTTTTGGAAACAGAATGGACAAACAAGTCCCCAATAAAAAAGGTGTTAAACAGAACTTCAAAAACAAATCTAACAATGCTAAATCTGGTGGAGTTAGAAAAGTCGGAAGAGGTGGTTAAACATTCCTACAGTTTATAAATTTAAAATTATGAAAAAATTAAACGCATTCTTATTATTAAACTTTATTATTTTGTCTATTTCTGCGCAAGAAACAACTATGACAATAGACACTGAAACCAGTTCATTAAATTGGATTGGTAAAAAAATTACAAATAGTCAACATAACGGATCATTGAAATTTATTTCTGGAGATTTAACAATGTGCACTGATAAAAAAACCTTAAAAACACATGTATGCAAGGGTAATTTTATTGTTGATATGACTACATTGTTGGTTGAGGATTTAACTGGTTCAAGTAAACAAAAATTGGAAGGCCATTTAAAATCAGATGACTTTTTCTCTGTTGATAAACACAAAAAGGCCTTCCTTTCAATAAATAGTTCTGAAACAATTGAATCTGGATTTTCTGTTAAAGGATCTCTAACAATAAAAAACATAACTCATCCCGTAGAGTTTGAACTTAATAGAAACGCTGGAGGGTTTACAGCTTACATGATCTTTGACAGGAGTAAATACAATGTCAAATACAATTCTGGAAGTTTTTTTGAAAATTTAGGAGATAGATTAATTCTTGACGATATTGAATTAAGCGCTGATCTTTATTTTCAATAAAGACCAATCGCCCTTTTTTATAGATTAATCATCTATTTTTATAGATAAAATTCTTATTTTCGTTATTCTAATGAAAATACGTCTTTTAGAATCCAATGATATTAAACAAGTAGTTGACCTTTGGACTTCGTCCTTTAGTGGAAACTTTAATAATCCAGTCTATACCAATTACTTAAATGACTCCAACTCCATAACAGTTGTTATGTGTGATGAAAAAAAAATATTAGGAGCAGCATCACTTCATATTATTAAAAAACTTACAAGAACTTTAGGTCTTATTGAGGATGTGGCAGTTAGCAATAAATTTAGAGGGCTTGGAATTGGAAAAAAATTAGTTGGAAAATTAATTCAAATCAGTAAAGAAAAAAAGTGTGATAAAATTGTTCTAAGTTCTTCAAAAAAAAACTCAGAATTCTATGAAAAAATGGGGTTCCAGAAAAAAGAATTTTCAATGGTATTAAGAAACTAATGTGTGGGATTGTTGGATATATTGGTAAAAAACCTGTTTATGATATATTAATAAACGGTTTAAAAAAACTTGAGTATAGAGGTTATGATTCGACGGGAGTAATGATTTATAACCAGAAAGTATTAATAAAAAAATCTAAAGGAAAAGTAACTGATTTAGAAAGTCTTTTTACAAACTCTGAAGAAAAAAAAGGTAGTGTTGGAATTGGTCATACTAGATGGGCAACTCACGGTCCACCAAATACTGTCAATTCTCATCCACATTCTTCAAGTAGTGGAGAAATAACTATAGTTCATAATGGAATAATAGAAAATTACGATTCCATCAAAAAAATACTAATAAAAAAAGGTTACAAATTTCAATCAGATACAGATTCTGAGGTACTAGCTAATTTAATTGAAGATGTAAAAAAAACAAAAAAAGTTAAACTTGGAAAAGCAGTCCATTATGCTCTTAAGCAGGTAGTAGGAGCTTATGCTGTTGTAATCTTTGATTCTTCAAATCCTAACGAAATTGTTGGTGCTAGGCTTGGAAGCCCTTTAGCAATTGGTGTAGGTGATTCTGAATATTATTTTGGATCTGATGCTACTCCATTTTTAGAATTTACTAAAAGATGTATCTATTTAAACGATAACGAAATGTTTGTAGTTAGTTTAAAAAAGGGACTTACATTAAGAGAAATAAAAATGGACTCAATAGTTGACCCTTATATTCAAGAATTGAAACAAAGTATTGAAGAAGTTGAAAAAGGAGGGTACGATCACTTTATGCTTAAAGAAATTTTTGAACAACCTCAGTCAATTATCGATACATTTAGAGGAAGATTAATTTCGCCCAAAGACCCTATTTCAATATCATCAATAGAAAAGCATTTTGAGGTCTTTAAAAATGCTAATAGAATTATTTTTATTTCATGTGGGACATCTTGGCATTCAAGTCTTTTGGCAGAATATTACTTTGAGGAACTGCTGAGAATTCCTGTTGAAGTTGAATACGCATCTGAGTTTAGATATAGAAACCCAATAATAAATAAAGGTGATATTGTAATTCCTGTTTCTCAATCTGGCGAAACTGCCGATACTTTAGCGGCAATTAAATTGGCAAAAGAAAGAGGAGCATTTTTATATGGAATATGTAATGTAGTTGGATCTTCAATTGCTAGAGAAACTCATACAGGAATTTATACGCATGCTGGGTCTGAAATTGGAGTAGCCTCAACTAAAGCATTTAGTTGTCAAATAAGCCTATTGCTTTTAATGGCTTTAAAACTTGGCGAAAAACTTGGCACAATTGAGAAAACACGTTATAAAAGAATCCTTGCTGAACTTAATAATTTGCCTAAAAGCATCAGAAAAGTTTTATCAAAGAACAACATTATTGAAGACATTTCTAAGAAATTTATAAACAGTAGCAATTTTCTGTACTTAGGACGAGGTTATAACTTCCCTATTGCACTTGAAGGTGCATTAAAATTAAAAGAAATATCATACATCCATGCAGAGGGTTATCCTGCTGCAGAGATGAAACATGGCCCTATAGCCCTTATTGATGAAAAAATGCCCGTAGTTGTAATTGCCACTAAAAAAGGTAGTTATCATAAAGTATTAAGTAACGTTATGGAAATCAAAGCTAGAGGAGCAGAAATAATTGCAATCGTATCGAAAAATGACACAGAAATTATCGATATAGCTGACCATGTAATTGAAATTCCAAACTGTGATGAGCTTATTGCTCCTATATTAGCCAATATACCATTACAACTATTATCATATCACATAGCAAATAAAAAAGGCTGTAATGTTGATCAGCCTAGAAATCTTGCTAAATCTGTTACGGTTGAGTAAAGCTACAGGATCAATAAAATATTAAAAAAACTTTAACTAAATTATAGATTGTCCATTCTCATCAGTTGTTAAGATTTCAGACATATAATCCAAAAATGGTCTTATAGTTTTTAGGAATAAATCTATTTTATTAATAAATTTTTTATCGTAAACTTCTTTGTCTAAAAAATTAATTCGAAAAATAAATTGTTTTTTTCTAATCAAATCAATATTAGGATGATTCAAATCAAAATTCCTTGGGGCTGTTTTTAATTCATCGCCTATTAAAGATCCCCAAGTTGAAGTAATTTGATCACTTTCAATTATTGTTCTAATTTCCAATGAATCGAATACAAATTCTTTTCGAATTCTTTTCAAATCAGCTGGATTTGGATTCCAAAAACCACATGCTAAAAAATTATTTTTTGGAGATATATGCAAATAATACCCCCCTCTTAACATAGGTTTAACCCTGTTCCAATACAATCCAAAATGAGTTTTATATGGAGTTTTGTCTTTAGAAAACCGTACATCTTTATATATTCTAAAAAGCTTAAATTGGTCAATATTATCATGTTCATTTAATTTGTTTTTTATTTCATTCCCAAACCCTTTAACTTGATTTTCTATTTCTTTAAAATGAGTCTTATTTATAGCAAACCAATCCCTATTGTTATTATGTTTTAAATCATTAAAAAATTTAATAATAGATTTTGGTAGTTGCATTTTAAAGATTAGATTTTATAAAATCAACAAATAATTTTAAACTTTCTTCTGGCCTTTCTTCCATAGGAATATGTCCAGTATTTTTCATAATATTTACTTGAGAATTAGGGATTTTTTCAGCAAAAAGTTTAGCATTTTCTACAGGTATCCATGCATCGTTATCTCCCCACAAAATTAGTGTTGGAATTTTTATTTCATCAAGTCTATCCGTATAATCAATGGGCTTATTTCTAGTTCTATAAATAAAAGCTTCTCTGTTATTCTCTCTCAAAATTAAATCCCTGTATGTATCTATTTTTTTATCTGTTAATTTACTTTTATCAAAATATACTTCTTTCAGAGTGTTTTTTATAAAAAACCTTGGAGTGAAATACCTTAAAATGTCTTTGACAATTGGTGCTCTAGCTAATTTAAAAACCATAGGACTTTCTTTTTCTTCATTAAAAAAACCACCGGAATTTAATAAGCTAAGCAATTCTACTTTTTCTTTATTTTCAACAGCATAATACCATGCTATTGATCCTCCAAGTGAATTTCCGGCAAGAATAAAATTATCCAACTTTAATAGGTCAACAAAAGTTTTTAAAAAACCAGAATAGTCTGGTATTGAGTATTTATTTTCAGGATGAGGGCCTGTTAATCCATAAGCAGGTAAATCTAACCTTATAACTCTGTAATCTTTTTTTAATGCCTCTGTCCAACTGTCCCATGTGTGTAAAGATGCCCCTGTGCCATGTAATAAGATGATTATTTGGCCTTCCCCTTCATCTCTGTAATGTACATTCATTCCATCAACAGAAATAAATTGGGAATATTCATTTGCATATGTTTTTTTAAGTTTTGAAACTGGGATATCTGGGGAAACTACAACTCCACAGCAAACAAATAAAAATAAAACAATTAATAATAAAACTCTTTTCAACATATAATTTTAACCTAAAATAATAAAAATTACTTGGCACATTATTTGTGTTTAACAAATTAAAGTAAAACAAAATGATTAAAAGATTAAAGTTTTCACACTTCCTTCTTTTATATAATATTTCAGTTTTGAACTAAAAAAGATTATGACCAACACATCAATGCCTAAAGCTGTTTTTGAAAAAGTGATTTTACCTTATTAATAATTGTTTAATTATTAATTCCAAGGAGGGTTTTATATTAATATAAAACCCTCTTTATTTTGTAGGTTATTCAAAATCTTCCCAAAAATCTTTTTTGAACTCCTTTAAATAAATGGGTAAAACTTGATTTTCTTCGTTAATTTCTTCATAATTTTTTTTGTCAATAGCTCTAACTTTGAAAACTTGTAATTCCGTATTGTAAACTGAACTAGAGATAAAATCTAGTTTAGCTGAAATTTGATTTTGTTTTTTTCTTCCCTCTACAAACTTGTTTTTTTCAATAATTTTAAACGGTCTCTTAATAGATATTTTATTTCCTCTTGAACTTTGATAATAACTTAAACTATATTTTTCATTTTCAAATTTTGAAAATACCATCCTTCCCTTTTCTAAGTTAGAGAATAATGAAACTCCCAATAATTTAAACTTAGTTAAAGGTTTTATATTTTCATATTCTATTCTAACAACAGCATAATCATCAGAATTAACATAAATTGTTCCCTTAAATTTATCTCCTCTTTTAGGATAACATTCAATTACATAAACCAATTCTTTTCCTAAATAATTTAGTTCTGGATTAGAAAAAGTATAGTTTTTAGACTTTAGAATAAAGTTTAGTTCAGAATTTGGATTGAAAAATGATTTTGAATAAACATTCTGAATTCTTTCTTTTTGAGCAACTGCAAAATTTTCTTTTCTTTTAATTTCTTTTTCTTTAAGTTTTTTTAACTGTTCTTTATCAGTACTATCTATTTCCCAAAGACCGTTAAATGTTAAATCCCCAGAAAAAGGAAGCCATCCAGATCTTATTTTAAAATAAGAGTTTGATTTTAAATTTTCTCTTAATGATTTCTCTAATTCATCACCTAACGATTTGGATAAATCACTTTCATTATCATCGTTAGTTCTTCTAGATTTGATAAGTTTAATTTTTGGAACATCTATGTCTGAGTTCACGTAGTAATACGACAAACTTTCAAGCTCATTTTTACTTTTTTTGGGCAAGTTATCGGTCATACTATACATTGCTTCTGCACTTAAATCTTTAATAGTAGACTTGAATTTATTTAGCTTAAACTTTTCTAAATCTTGATTGAACTCTTGTCTAAAAAACAGCTTGTTTTCAGTAATTCCAAAATTATAATTACGCTCTATATATAATTTAACACTGTCAATTATTTCAACTGATGACAATTGATTGTTAGTTACAATAACATTTTTTAAAGAAATAGTTTTAGGAGATAATCTAATAATCGAGTCATTAAATATATCAAGAGAGAACTGTTTAGACTCAAAACCCATTGAAGAAATAAATAACGAATCTTTTTTAGAAAACTGTTCAGAAACTAATTCAAAAAATCCATTTTCATCTGAAATTATTCCATTATTATTAGAAAAAAATATTGTGGCGAACGGAACCGGCTCAAAAGAAATTGAATCAATTATTTTAACCTTTTTTGATTGAGCTTTTACGTTAAAAGATATTAAAACTAATAGTAGAAAGTATATATGCCTCACTGTGTAAAACTACAATTATTTTCAAAGTTTAGTATATTTAGATTATGGTAAAAAAAATCATTCAAATTTTAATTTCACTATTTGTTTTTGGATTATGTCTATTCTTGGCAACATTAGCTGATACTAATATTGTTTCAGATAATTTTTCGCTCAAAATGTTGATTTTTTATATTTTTTTAATTCAATGGTTGGTTTTTGTCCCTTGTTTTATTTTAAGAACTGAAAAAATCTATGATCTAACTGGTAGTTTTAGTTATGTATTTGCAATAATTTTTGTCTTATATAATTCATCTCTAAGTATTCCAAGTTTAATACTAGGAGCTGCCATAATTTTTTGGGCTGTTAGACTTGGAGTTTTTCTGTTTTTTAGAATTAAAAAAGCAGGAGAAGACAAACGTTTTAAAGAAATTAAACAATCTCCTACAAGATTTTTTTTAGCTTGGTCTCTTCAGGGAATGTGGGTTTCAATATGTAGTCTATGTGCTTTAACAGCAATTGCAAGCGAATCAGGTGTTGTTGAAAACATCTATTTTTATACAGGGCTTTTAATATATATTGCAGGGATTTCAATTGAAATTATTGCTGATAAACAAAAAATTAGATTTAGATCTCTTGAAAAAAATAAAGATACTTTTATAACCAGTGGACTCTGGTCAAAATCAAGACATCCAAATTATCTAGGTGAAATTCTTCTTTGGTTTGGGATTTCTGTAATGTCCATCTCATCACTTTCTGGATTTCAATATATAACTCTTATTTCTCCTGTTTTTAGTTATATTTTAATAGTTTACGTAAGTGGAGTAAGAATTCTTGAAGAAAGCGGTAGGGAAAAATGGGGGCATCTAGATTCTTACAAAGAGTATATAAAAAATACACCTGTTTTATTTTTCAAATTATAAAATGAAAGAAAATATCCCGCGAATATTTAGAAAGTCAAAAGGACAAATTGTAGTTGAGGGTGATATTAACTTAACTAGCGAAAATGGAGTTAAAATTAAAGACGGGAAAAGATTTACTCTATGTGGTTGTACAAAATCAAAAAATTTACCTTTTTGTGATGGTTCACATAAAACTTAGTCTCTTTTAAAAACCTCTACAAAGACTATATCTTTAAGTTTGTCTAGATTGAAATATCCGCTATGTCTTTTTTAAAAGAAATTAGTATCTTCAAGAAACCAAAACTCAACAACAACAAATTATTATGGATAATTCAATTTCTAAAAGTAAACTTTTTACTGCGTCGTGTATTTCTTTAATTGTAACTGCAATGACATTTGCAATTAGGGCAGGAATTTTAACTGACTTAGGTGTTCAATTTGAACTAAACGATACCCAGCTGGGTTATGTAAACGGTTTAGCTTTTTTCGGATTCCCAGTTGCAACTGTAATTGGGGGGTTACTTTACAACGTTTTAGGCGCTAGAAAATTAATGATTATTGCTTTTGTTTCTCACATAGTCGGTTTGGTTATGACTATTTATGCAGGAGGGTTTGCAACTCTTTTAATTTCCTCATTTTTCATAGGGTTTGCTAATGGTTCTGTTGAAGCTGCGTGTAATCCTTTAATTGCTGATATGTATACTGACAATAGAACCACAATGTTAAATAAATTTCACGTTTGGTTCCCAGGTGGAATTGTAATAGGAGCCCTTACTTCAAACTTTATGACTAGTTTAGATTTAGGTTGGCAATTACAAATTGCTGTAATGATAATTCCAACTTTAATTTATGGATATTTATTCTTTAAAGAAGATTTCCCTGAAAGTGAAAATATTGAAACAGATACATCAACCAATATAAAATCTTTAATTAATCCTTTATTTCTTTTCATAATTGTGTGTATGACCATGACTGCAATCTCAGAATTTGGGCCTCAACAATGGATTGAAAGAATTCTTGGAAATTCAGGTGCTAACCCAATGCTGGTTCTTGCTTTAGTTACAGGGATTATGGCAGTTGGTCGCTATTTTGCTGGGCCTATTGTACATAAATTAAACCCTATTGGAGTATTGTTAATGTCTGCTGTTTTAACAAGTATCGCAGTTTATTCAATGAGTACTGCTGAAGGCGGAATGATATACTTCGCAGCTATTTTATTTGCTTTTGGGGTTTGCTATTTCTGGCCTACTATGATTGGATTTGTTTCTGAATACATTCCAAAAACTGGTGCTTTAGGCATGTCATTAGTTGGAGGTGCTGGAATGTTATCAACTACCTTTTGGATGCCTGTAATTGGATCTTGGCTTGATTCAGAGAAAGCAAAAGCCCTAGCTAGCGGAGTCAGCGAGAATGCTGCTGAACTTGTTGCAGGTCAAGCTGCTCTTGCTAACATGGCCTACTTCCCGCTAGCATTAGTTATTTTATTTGGAATTTTATTTGCTTTTAGAAATAAGTTAGAAGAAAGAAGAATACATCAATCGGTAAATTAAGTCAATATAATGAGTAAAAAAATTAGATTAGGAATTTTAGGTGGCGGTGGTGATTCACTTATTGGTGTTCTTCATAGAGTTGCATCTAGTATGTTTGATAGATATGAAATTGTTGGCGGCGTGTTTAATCCATCTTTTTCTGAAAATTTAGCTTTTTCAAAAAAACTTGGTTTGGATGAGTCTAGAATTTATGTTGATTTTGAAACTATGATTGAAGAGGAATCTAAATTGGAACCTGAAAAGCGAATTGAAGTTGTTTCAGTTTTAACTCCAAATTTCCTTCACTATCCAATGGCTAAAAAGTTACTTGAAAATAATTTTCATGTCATTTGTGAAAAACCCTTAACTACAACATATGAAGAAGCTTTAGATTTAAAAAAAATTCAAAGCTCTAAAAATTTAGTTTTTGCCGTAACTTATACTTACACGGGATATCCTATGGTAAGGCAAATGACCAAAATGATTTCTGATGGAATCATTGGAAAGCTTCAAAAAGTCGATGCTCAATATTTACAGGGCTGGTTAAATCCTGTTATACATGAAAAAGATAAAAGAAATTCTACATGGAGATTAGATCCTGAAAAATCTGGAATAAGTTGTTGTGTTGGTGACATTGGTACTCATGCTTTTAATATGGTAGAACTTGTTACTGGAATGAAAGTAAAAAAGGTTTTGGCTGATTTAAATACTTTATATGAAGATAATCCAATGGATATTGATGCAAATATTCTGATTAGGTTTTCATCAAATATGAAAGGTACTATTCGCTCAAGTCAAATAGCTACAGGAGAGGAAAATAACCTAAGAATAAGTGTTTATGGAGAAAAGGGTGCTCTTAAATGGGAACAAGAAAATCCAAATTATTTATATCATTTAAAAGACGATCAACCTCTTCAAGTTTTAAAGTCTGGACATGGATACAATAATACTATTTCCTTAGATGGAACAAAGTTGCCTCCTGGACATCCAGAGGGAATTTTTGACTCAATGGGAAATATTTATAAAGGAGTAGCAAGAGCAATAAAAAAAGAAACTTATTCAAAACAGGAGTTCCCTTCAATTGAGGATGGTGTAAGAGGAATGGATTTTATAGAGAAAACTATTGAATCAAATTCAAAAGGTAACGTTTGGGTTGAATTAAATAATTAATAAAAATGAAAACAATTAAAGGTCCTGGAATTTTTTTAGCTCAATTTGCTGGGGATAAACCTCCTTTTAATAATCTGAAAAATATTTGCAAATGGGCTAGTAATTTAGGCTACAAAGCAATTCAAATTCCAACATGGGAAGAAAGTTTAATTGATTTAAAAAAAGCTGGAGAAAGCAAAACCTATTGTGAAGAGCTAAAGGGTGTTGTCAATGAATGTGGAATTGAAATTTCAGAATTATCTACACATTTACAAGGTCAGCTTATTGCTTCTCATTATTCTTATGATAAAATGTTTGATGCTTTTGCTCCAAAGCATTTACATGGTGACGTCAAATCAAGAACTTTGTGGGCAACCGATCAACTAAAACTGGCATCAAATGCAAGTAAACATTTAGGATTAACAGAAATGGCTACATTCTCTGGCTCGTTACTTTTTCATACTATGTATCCATGGCCTCAAAGGCCTGCAGGTTTGGTTGAAGCTGGATTTAAAGAACTTGCAAAAAGATGGATACCTATTATGGATCATTTTGACAACAATGGAGTTGATGTATGTTTTGAGATTCATCCTGGTGAAGATTTGCATGACGGAATTACATTTGAAAGGTTCTTAAAAGCCTCTAAAAACCACACTAGAGCTAAAATATTATACGATCCAAGTCATTTTGTTTTACAACAAATGGATTATTTAAAGTATATAGATTACTATCATGAATACATAAAAATGTTTCATGTTAAAGATGCGGAGTATAACGCAAGTGGTAAATCAGGAGTTTATGGAGGCTATCAAGAATGGATTGATAGACCAGGAAGATTCAGATCTCTTGGAGATGGTCAAGTAGATTTTAAAAGTATTTTTTCAAAACTTACTCAGTATGGATTTAATGGATGGGCTGTTTTAGAATGGGAATGCTGTGTTAAATCACCTGAGCAAGGAGCCAAAGAAGGATCAAAATTTATACAAGATCATATTATAGAAGTCTCAGATAAAACATTTGATGATTTTGCTGGAGGAGAAATAAACAAAAAAGATATTAATTCTATACTAGGAATTTAATATCTTTTGTTAGAAATTTGATAAAGATTCAGAATGAAAAAAAGCAGAATATGCTAATTCAGTGTTTGTTTAAAAAAATAATTAAATATGGAAACTTATAAGTGTAATCAATGTGGAATGTCCGTAAACGCATCATGTGGCAAATGTGGAATTCCACTAGAAAATGGATTTTTAAATTTACATGATGGATCGACCGTTCAGGTTTCTAAATGCCCCTCTTGTGAAGGAAAAATCAAATCTCCTTTGTGTTGTGGTGAAGATATGAGCTGCGTGTTATAAAATTAACTCCATTCCCGACTCTGCTACATTAAATCCGTTAGAAATAACTCTTATATACTCTTCAGAGTTTTTATTTAGCAACGGATTTGTATGATTCAAGTGAATAAAATAAACTTTAGCTTTGTCAATATCTTCTAACGAGTCTAATAACTCTAAGCTTTCAATTACGAATGGGTGTGGTATTTCTGAAATATCTCTATTGTTAATTTCTTTTTCGTCAAAAAAAGTACCATCTAAAAGTGCATAATCTACAATCTTTATCATTTCAGTTATTGAAAAATTCCATTTGGCCCACTTATCAATATCAGGAATATAAAGAGCTGTTTTATTATTTCCTTCAATTATGAATCCAACCGTTTCTGAATATTCGTCTCTGTGAGGCACTAAAATTGGAGTGAAACTTAAATTACTATGTAAATCAATCTTTTCTTTGTTAGCAATTTTAATAAGTTTAATATTATTTAAAGCAACTAGTTGATCCCAAGGCCCATTATTTGAAACATAATCAAAAAATTCAGGCATTAAATAAACTGGAATATTTTTACTGTTTAAAGCTTCTCTTCCAAAATTTAAAAGCCCTGCATAATGTCCCATGTGTGCATGGGTCAAAAAAATTCCATTAAGATTTTTAGAAGGGTTAGTATTTCCAATTAATGTGTGCAATTGAAAATTTAAATCAGGAGTTGCGTCAATAATATAATTAGAATTGTATTTAAAATTTGAAACACCAATGCTTGATACTCCAATTCTTACAGATTTGCTTTCAAAATATTTTCTACAACATTTTTTGCTACACCCCGTATGAGGGATTCCCCCATCTTGAATGGTCCCTAATACTTTAAGAACCACCTCATCGGAATAATGATTACTTTTTTTAAATTGCTCAGAGCAACTTGACAAAGTAAAACCCAAAAATGCAACAACAAAATATTTAGAAAAAACAGAACGAATCATGTCGGTTTAATCAAATAAAGCTCTGAGTTCAGTAGCATCTTTAGCTTCTAATTTTCCAGCTAAAACCAAACTCAATTGTCTTCTTCTAAGCGCCCCATCATATCTTTTTTTCTCAAGTTCAGTTTCTGGGATAATTTGTGGCACTTTTACTGGTTTTCCTTTATTATTTAATGCAACAAAAGTATATATCGCTTCATTAACTTTTACTTTTTTTGGATTCATTTTATCTTGTTTCCATACGTCAATAAAAACTTCCATAGAAGAATTAAAAGCTCTTGAAACTTTTGCTTCTATAGTTAATATGCTTCCAACAGGAACGGGCTCTCCAAATGAAACATTGTTAACTGAGGCTGTTACAACAACCTCCTCAGAGTGTTTAGCTGCAGCAATACTTGCAACTCTATCCATTCTAGCTAATAACTCGCCTCCAAACAGACCATTTAAACTGTTTGCATCTGCGGGAAGAACTGAATCTGTGTGAATTGTTTTAGAGCTTTCAGAAGTTTTAGACTTCATTTCTAATTCTGAGTATTTACATCAAAAATCCAAGCATACTTGTTTTCTTTAGCCTGAATTTCTCTAAGACTTATAATCGCCTCATTTCTATTTAAAAATCCATCAAAAGCAACAGGAATTAATCCCTTATCATTCAAAGGTAAAATTCTTGATTTATATCCTTTGCTCTTTAAAGAAGAAACAAGATTTTTAGCATTTTGCTTTACCCTAAAAGCTCCAGCGATTATAAAATATTTGGGTTGCTGTCTTTTTACATTTATGGTGAGTGAGGGTAATGAACCTAAGTCAAAAACAGCTTTTTCCACAATTGCTTTTGATTGGTCTCTTAGTGATTGTTCATATGCTATCTTTTGATCAATTAAATCATTGTTAACGTTTATATAAATATAACCTGAACCTAAAATTAAACAAGCCCAAACGGCAGCTTGTTTAAGAATTTTAGAGGATATATTGACCAGTCTAAGTGTTTTTCTATCTTCTTTTATATTTAAATGTGAAGAAATTTGTTTTACGTTCAATGGAGAAAGTCCAAATGAATCCTTTAAATAATTTTTAGAATGATATGGGTTGAAAATAATTTTTTTTTCTTTACTTAGGGAAAGTTCTCCAATGTCTTTTAAAAAATATTTTTCTTTATTTAAGGTCTGAATTATTTTAATTACTAAACTGTGAATGTCTTTCAACACAAAATTATAATCAAGATTCTCATGTGTGCTAATATGTTTAGCTAAAAGACCGTCATTTTTATTAATCTGAGAATTAAAAGAAATATGTTTTGAAGGAGGGTAAAATTTCTCATTTTTTAAATCATAATGAGCCGGTTTAAAAGTGCTTATGAAACTGCCAAGTCCAGGGATAGTAACACACTCATGGTGGTGTAATAATTCACTAATATATTTTGAGAGTTGCATTTAATAAAAATACATTTTTTTAATCAAACTTTTAAATTAAATTAATGAATTATAGCCTAACTTTTGTCTAACTCTATTTAGGACTTCATTTGCTACAACATTGGCTTTTTCAGCACCACAGCTAAGTATTGAATCTAATTCCTTTTTATTTGTCATAAAATAATTAAATTTTTCTCTTTCATATGAGTAATTAGACAATATGAAATTCAAAAGCTCTGTTTTTGCATGCCCATAACCAAATCCACCTGACATGTAATTGCGTTTCATTTTATCAATAGATTTTTTATCAGCAATTAATTTAAAAATTTTAAAAACATTACAGTTATTATAATCTTTTGGTTTGTCAATTGGTGTACTATCCGTTTGTATGCTCATAATTTGTTTTTTCAAAAGCTTTTCTGGTAAAAAAATGTCAATTATATTTCCCTTTGATTTGCTCATCTTTTCTCCATTTGTCCCTAAGACCAATTGTGTTTCTTTATTAACGTCACCTTTAGGGAGTACAAAGGTTTTTCCATAAATATTATTAAATCTTGAAGCTACATCTCTGGTCATTTCCAGGTGTTGTTGTTGATCTTTTCCAACTGGGACTTTATCAGCATCATATAACAATATATCTGAAGCCATTAACATGGGATATGTAAAAATACCTACATTAACGTCACTTAATCTCTCCGATTTATCTTTAAAAGAATGAGCAAGGGTTAATCTTTGAAAAGGAAAATAGCATGATAATATCCATGAAAGCTCAGTTGCTTGGGGAACATCACTTTGTCTATAAAAAACTGTTTTATCAGTATTTAGACCAAAAGAAAGCCAAGTTGCTGCCGTTGCATATGTATTATTTTTTAATATCCCTTTGTCTTTAATTTGAGTTAAAGAATGCATATCTGCAATAAACAAAAAAGATTGGTCTTTAGACTTATTGGCTAAGCCAATTGCCGGTATAATTGCTCCTAAAATATTTCCTAAATGAGGAGTCCCTGTACTCTGTATTCCTGTTAAAATTCTTGACATTTTATTTGTATAATAAGCAAAAGTAATGGTTTTGATAATTATATCCTTCATTTACTTACATTTACAGTCATGATACGATTCTTTAAAATGTGCATATATGGACTTTACAACGTATGGTTTTACATGTTGGCAGCTACAGGAATCATTATTTGTCTTCCTTTATTTTTTCTAACAAGTGTAAAAGAAGAATGGTACCCATATTTTTATTGGGTAGCAAGAAACATTTGGGCAAAACTTATTCTATACGGAATGGGGCTAATTCCAAAAATTGAATTTTCCGAAAGTCTTGAAAAAGGCAAAAACTATATGTTAACGGCCAATCACAAAAGTATGATTGATGTGATGCTTATGCTTCATATCAGTAAAAACCCTATTGTTTTTGTCGGCAAAAAAGAATTAGTAAGGCTACCTCTATTTGGACATTTCTACAAAAGAGTAGCAATTATGGTTGACAGAGAAAGCTCAAAAAGTAGAGCCGCTGTATACAGGCATGCTGAAAGAAGATTAAGCCAAGGCTTAAGCTTATGTATTTTTGCAGAAGGCTTAGTGACTGCTCCTGAAATTATTCTTGCACCTTTTAAAAACGGAGTATTTAGATTTTCTATTCACTATCAAATTCCTATTGTTCCAATGTCTTTCTACGATTGTGAAAGAAGATATCCTTATCACTTTTCCTATAATTATTTTGTAGGAGGTCCTGGTTTTTTAAGAGCTAAAGTTCATAAAAAAATAGAAACAAAAGGTTTAGATGAAAATGACATGGAAGGCTTAAAAAAAGAAGTATATGAATTTCTTTACAAAGATTTAAAACCTATGCTTTAATAGCTTCTATAATTTTTGATTCAATTTCATCACAAAGCTCAGGATTGTCTTCCAATATGCTTTTAACAGAATCTCTTCCTTGTCCTAGTTTTGTTTCTCCATAGCTGAACCACGATCCACTTTTTTCAATAATATCATTTTCTACCCCTAGATCAATAATCTCACCCATTTTTGAAATTCCTTTGCTATACATAATATCGAACTCACTGACTTTAAATGGAGGAGCAACTTTATTTTTGACAACTTTAACTCTAGTTTTATTACCTAAGACATTTCCATTTGTATCCTTAATTTGAGTAGATCTTCTAATATCTAATCTAACTGATGCATAAAATTTTAAAGCATTTCCTCCAGTAGTAGTTTCAGGATTCCCAAACATTACACCAATCTTTTCTCTCAACTGATTAATAAAAATTACAGTACAATTTGTTTTACTAATATTAGATGTAAGTTTTCTTAAAGCTTGTGACATAAGTCTTGCATGTAAACCCATTTTAGAGTCTCCCATTTCTCCTTCAATTTCACTTTTTGGAGTTAAAGCAGCTACTGAATCAATGACAATAATGTCAATTGCACCTGATCTAATTAAATTATCAGCAATTTCTAAGGCCTGTTCTCCGTTGTCAGGTTGAGAAATAATTAATTCATCAATATTAACTCCTAAATTTTGAGCATAAAATCTATCAAAAGCATGTTCTGCATCAATAAAGGCAGCTATACCGCCTGTTTTTTGACTTTCAGCTATTGCATGTAAAGTTAAAGTAGTTTTTCCTGAGGATTCTGGGCCATAAATTTCAATTACCCTGCCTTTTGGATAACCGCCAACACCAAGTGCATTATCCAAAGTTAATGAGCCGCTTGAAATAGCTTCTACTTTTTCAAATACAGAGTCTCCCATTTTCATAACCGTTCCCTTTCCATAAGTTTTATCTAATTTATCTAAAGTTAGTTGTAACGCTTTTACTTTTGAATCTTTCTCTTTGCTCATAAAAATTTGGAATTAAATTACCTAACTAAAGTACAATATATTTGATTTAAGTCATAGAATTATTACCATGATTTTTCTGATAATTTTTAAAATATTACTTTCGCTTATTGTATAATTAGACAATGCTTCTTTATAACAAACTTAGCGCTATAGAAAGAGCCGCTCTCATTGAAAAAGCAGGTGATAAACGCATTACTTTATCTTTTTACAAATACCACCAAATCTTAAACACTTCCCTTTTTAGAGACTATCTTTTTCAAGTGTTAGATAAGATTGAAGTTTTAGGTAGGATTTATGTCGCTTTTGAAGGAATAAACGCACAGCTTTCTGTCCCCTCAAAATATTTTGAAACTTTTAAAAAAACACTTGATGAAATAGATTTTTTAAAGAGTGTGAGACTTAATGTTGCTATTCAACAAGATAATTTTTCGTTTTTAAAACTTAAAGTAAAAATTAGAAATAATATTGTTGCAGATGGGTTAAAAAAAAACAGTTTTGATCTTTCAAATACTGGAAAGCATGTAAGTGCTTCTGAATTTAATAGATTATCAGAGGACCCCAATACCTTACTAATTGACATGAGAAATCACTATGAAAGTGAAATTGGACATTTTAAAGGGGCTATTCTACCTGATGTTGATAGTTTTAGAGAATCTTTGCCAATTATTGAAAAAAAATTTCAAAAAGTCAAAAAATCAAAAAATATATTGATGTACTGTACTGGCGGTATCAGATGTGAAAAGGCTAGTTCATTTTTAAAACATAAAGGGTATAAAAATGTTTTTCAACTTGAAGGAGGAATAATTGAATATGCTAGGCAAGTTGATAAAGAAAAAATAGAGAATAAGTTTTTAGGCAAAAATTTTGTTTTTGATAATCGAAGAAGTGAAAAAATTTCTGATCAAATTATTTCCAATTGTCATCAGTGTGGAGAAAAATGCGATACTCATGTTAATTGTGAAAATGAAGCTTGTCATCTGCTTTTCATTCAATGCCAAAAATGTGCTGAAAAATACGACAACTGTTGCTCAAAAGATTGTTCTGACATAAATAAGCTTCCTTATGAAGAACAAAAGAAACTTAGAAAAGGGAAAAAAAATAGCAACAAAATATTTAAAAAAGGAAGATCAAAAGCTTTAAGGTTCAAAAAAACATCTTAATTAACTAACTTTATAAGATAATTCTTAAAAAAATGAGTTGTAACAGCTGTTCTTCAAATGATTCACCAGCAGGTTGTAAAAACAATGGTACTTGTGGAACTGATAGCTGCAATAAACTAACTGTTTTTGATTGGCTTGAAAATATGGAGCCTGTTATAGATCAAAATCTTCAAAATATATTTGAAATCAGATTCAAAAATGGGAGAAAACAGTTTTATAAGAATTCTAATGACCTCACCTTAAGTATTGGAGACCTTGTAGCGGTAGGGGCTGAAAAGGGTTTCGACATTGGGTTTATAACTCTCAAAGGAGGCTTAATTCCAATTCAACTAAAAAGAAAAAAAATAGACCATAATTCAACAGAATTCTATAATATTATAAGAAAAGCTTCTCAAGCTGATATTGACAAATGGAAAAATTCTAGAGAAAGAGAGGAAAAAGTAAAAAAAAAGTCAAGAGAGCTAGCAATTTCCCTTAAACTAAAAATGAAAATCTCTGATGTTGAGTTTCAGGGAGATGGCACAAAAGCAACATTTTATTACACCGCCGCAGGTAGAGTTGATTTTAGACAACTTATAATAAGCATGGCTAGAGAATTTAACACCAGAATTGAAATGAAACAGGTTGGTTTAAGAGAGGAAGCTTCTAGACTTGGAGGAATTGGTTCTTGTGGAAGAGAACTCTGTTGTTCATCATGGCTAACTGATTTTAGGACAGTAACATCATCAGCGGCAAGATATCAACAGTTGTCCTTAAACCCCCAAAAACTAGCAGGACAGTGCGGAAAATTAAAGTGTTGCCTAAACTATGAACTTGATTTATATCAAGAAGCTCTCAAAGATTTTCCAAAATCTAATACTAAACTTTTAACTGAAAAAGGAATCGCTTATTGTCAAAAAATTGACATTTTTAAAAAGATACTTTGGTTTGTATATAAAAACGACAGCGTCAATTGGCACAAAATTAGTGAAGAAAATGTAAAGAAAATTATAAAAATAAATGAATCAGGAAAAAAAATTGAGGCGCTTGAAGATTACACTGTTTATGAAATTGACTCAACTTTGGACTTTGAAAATGTTGTTGGGCAAGACAGTTTGACAAGGTTTGATAAAAAAAAGAAAAGAAAAGGAAAGTTTTCAAAAAGAGCTAAAGATGCTAAATAAAACTTGTTTTTTTTTATTTATTTTAACACTTTTTTCATGTAATAATCCATCATTTCTAGAATTTAAAAACTTTAAAAATGGATGGAATAAATATGAAGAATTAGAATTTAGGCTTATTACTGAAAGTCCAAATACTTCAAAAGATATTTTTTTCATTCTTAGGCACAATCAAGACTACCCTTTTTCAAACATTTTTTTAATTTCTGAACTTTACTTTGAAAACAACGAAATTGAAATAGATACTTTTGAGTTTAAACTGGCTAACGCTAGAGGGGAATGGTTAGGGCAAAAAAAAATTAGTGTAGTTGAACATCGCCTGCCATTTAAAAAAAATTTTATATTAAAAAATAATAAATTAAAAATTCGAACCTCAATGAGATTAAATAATAGCTCAGAAGAAATTGAAAATCTTCTAGGTATTACTAATTTTGGAATATTAATAAACTAGATTACGGTGTCTAAAAAAAAGAAAGCCTTGCCAAAAGTATATAGAAAATTTTTCTACGGCTTTTGGGTTTTATTTTTTTTAGGAATATTTTCATTTTCAAGTATTTTTTACTTAGCATCTATCGGATATCTAGGAGAAATGCCTGATTTTAGACAGCTAGAAAATCCTAAAACAAATTTAGCCACTCAAATTATTTCTTCAGATAATAAGGTTTTAGGGAAATTTCATTTTGGAGAAAATAGAATTCCTGTTCAATTTGAAGATCTTCCTAAAAATTTAATTGATGCACTTATTTCAACTGAAGATGAAAGATTTTATAGTCATTCTGGAATTGATTTTAAAGCAACCTTCAGAGCTATTTTGTTTTTAGGGAAAAGAGGTGGTGCAAGCACTATTTCACAACAACTTGCTAGACAACTTTTTGTTGGTATTAGATCAAAAAATATCTTTGAAGCACTTTCTCAAAAATTTAAGGAATATGTTATTGCTGTAAGACTCGAACGTCAGTATACAAAACATGAAATCATTTCAATGTATTTAAATATTTATGACTTTGGTTACAATGGAGATGGAATAAAATCTGCATCAAACATCTATTTTGATAAGGAATTAGACAGCCTAAGAATTGAGGAATCTGCAGTGCTTATTGGTATGCTTAAAAATTCCTCTTATTACAACCCTTTACGACGACCAGAACTTGTAAAAACCAGAAGAGACGTTGTTTTTAATCAAATGCAAAAAAACGGTCATTTAGATCAAAAAACTGTAGATTCTCTTAGACAAATTCCGCTTTCAATTAACTATACTCCACAATCTCACAGGGAAGGTATTGCTACATATTTTAGGGCTTACCTTCAGGATTTTATGAAAGAATGGAGCTCTAAGAACTTAAAAAAAGATGGGTCAAAGTACAATATTTATTTAGACGGTCTAAAAATTTATACTACAATAAATTATGAAATGCAGAAATATGCCGAAGAGTCTGTTAAGTTGCACATGGCCAATCTACAAGAAGAGTTTTTTAGGCAAAACACACCAAAATTAAATCCAACTGCTCCCTTTTTAGATCTAGAATCTGAAGATTCAATAAAGATTTTTAAAAATGCCATGAAACGTTCTGAAAGATGGAGAAAAATGAGGGAAAGCGGAAAATCAGAAGAGGAAATGTTTGAAGTTTTCGAAAAAAAAGTTCCAATGACTATTTTTTCTTGGAAAGGAGAAATTGATACTGTCATGAAACCTGTTGATTCCATTCGTTATTACAAACATTTTATGCAAGCTGGAATGATGTCAATGGAACCACAAACGGGTCATGTAAAAGCATGGGTAGGTGGTATAAATTATAAACATTTTCAATACGATCACGTTAAACAAAGCAAAAGACAGATTGGCTCTACTTTTAAACCCTTTCTGTACGCAACAGCTATTGATCAATTAAAACTTTCACCTTGCGATTCTCTTCCGGATGCCATTTATTGTATTGAGCCTAACAAGTATGGAAACCCTGACCCTTGGTGTCCAACAAATTCTAGTGGAAATTATGGTGGATTTAGAACCTTAAAAAATGCATTGGCTAATTCAAAAAATACTATTAGTGCCCAATTAATGGATAAAGTTGGTCCTAAGCCTGTTGCGGATCTAGCAAGAAACTTAGGAATAGAATCATACGTTCCTGAAGTGCCTGCAATTGCTCTTGGAACGCCTGATTTAAGTGTATTTGAAATGGTTGGAGCTTACGGTGCTTTTGCCAATCAAGGTATTTATGTCAAGCCCTCTATGATTTCGCGAATTGAGGACAAAAATGGTACTCTTTTATATGAATCAGTTCCTGAAACAAAGGATGTTATTAGCGCACAATCTGCATACGTTACCTTAAACCTTCTTGAAGGTGTTACTAAATTCGGATCAGGTGCTAGATTAAGACACGACATTCCTGAAGAAGAAAGAAACCCTGTGTACAGGGATGTTGTCACTGGATATCCTTACAAATTTGAAAATGCTATAGCAGGTAAAACTGGAACAACTCAAAATCAAAGCGATGGATGGTTTATGGGAATGGTTCCTAATTTGGTTACAGGAGTTTGGGTCGGTGCAGAGGACAGGGCTACTCACTTTGAGACTATCGCTTATGGTCAAGGAGCAACAATGGCTTTGCCCATATGGGCAATGTTTATGAAAAAATGCTATGAAAATGAAGAATTAGGAGTCTCTAAAGAAGATTTTATTGGCCCTGAAGAATTAACAATTCCTGTTGATTGTGAAGCTATTCAATCATTAGAACAAGACTTGTCTGAAGCAAAAGACTTAGAAGGTTTAGGGCTATAAATTATTTGTAATTTAAATAAATGAACTCAAGACTAATTTCTTTAGATTTTTTTAGAGGACTCACCATTGCCGCAATGATTGTCGTTAATGACCCTGGAAGTTGGTCTCATGTCTATTCACCTTTGAGACATGCAGATTGGCATGGTGCTACTCCAACTGATCTTGTATTTCCTTTCTTTTTATTTGTTGTTGGAGTCTCAATATCACTGTCTCTTTCAAAAAGAAAAATAAGTGGCAACCTTTATTTTAAAATTATAAAAAGATCTATTATCATTTTCCTTCTTGGAATTTTCCTTGCTTTATTTCCAAACTTTGATTTTGAAAATTTAAGAGTAGTCGGTGTGCTCCAGAGAATTGCAATTGTCTATTTAGTCTGTGCTTTATTATATCTAAACACCTCGTTTTCCAATCAGCTTAAAATTGGTATTGGAATGCTCGTTGTTTATTGGATAACTATGATGTTTGTTCCTTATGGTGGAAACATAGCCGGGACTCTTGAGCCTGGTAATAATTTTGCTGCATGGGTTGATAGCTTTATAGTGCCTGGAAGAATGTACCAAGGAACTTGGGACCCTGAGGGTTTTTATAGTACAATTCCCGCCATATCTTCTGGAATTTCAGGAATGATATCAGGAAAAATAATTTTGAATACCAATAATTCTATAAAGGATAAAATCATCAAATTGTTTTATTGGGGAACTTTGATGTTGATTACAGGTCATTTTTGGGATTATATTTTTCCAATAAACAAACACATTTGGACAAGTTCGTATGTACTATTTAGTTCAGGAATTGGTATGATGATACTTGCTATGTCAATATGGATTATTGATGAAAAAAAACACACAAGCAATACTAAATTTGGACT
>JADHLZ010000038.1 GCA_016780345.1 Flavobacteriaceae bacterium
GAAAAGAAGCAAAAAGAATGAAAAAAATATACATCAAATTTTGATTAGGATTAATAATTGAACCTTGATACATTAATAATACTGATCCAATAAGACCTAAAATGACACCAAAAATTTGTTTGGAATCAATTTTAAAACTATAAAAAATAATACCTATAAGTAGAGTTGCCAGTGGAGTTAATGAATTTAATATCGCAGCTAGAGCGCTATCAATCTCAGTTTGAGCAAATGCAAATAGAAAAGGAGGAATAAACGATACAAATCCCGTAATTGCTATCCATTTCCATTTATTTTTTGGTATAGTTTTTAAAGATGAATATCCAATTAATAATAATAAAATTGCCGAAATTATAGTTCTTAAACTTCCAACTTGAAGAGGACTTAAACCAATTAAAGTTTTTTTGATCAAAATATATGAACTTCCCCAAACAATAGAAAGCACAACTAGATAGATCCATTTTAACTTATTTTCTGTCATAGAACAATATTAATTCCAATTAAAAGATTGAATTAATTTTCTTATTTCATTATTTGTAAATTCTATTGAAGGAAGTAGTGAGTCATAGTTAGGTTTTGATTCAAAAAATAAAGAACCTGTAATATACTTTGAAATGGAATCTGTTATAAAAAATTGGATATTGGATGGAGTATCACCCGAAAATGTAAAATATTTAGCATAAATTTTTTTATTTGAATTAACATATTCACTTGATTTTACATAAAATGCATTTTTTGAGTTTTCCTTAAGCTTTTTATCAAAATCCTTTTGAATCAGCATTATATTATCGTCAATATTTACTTTTGTAAAAAAAATAGTTGATTTTAAGTAAGGATTATAAATTTTTAAATTACATTCATTAGAATCAATGATTGAGTATTTATTAACAATAAATGAAAAGCCACATTTACTATCAAAATTGTAATACTCTTGATTTTTAAATTGTTTGAATAAGAATGCCTTTGGTTTTGGTAATATGTAATCATTATTACATCCAACAACTATAAGCAATAAAATTAAATTTCTAATCATTTTTTAATGAAACCATAACACTTTTAATTCTTCTCCTATCAACATCCAAGATTTTAAAGCTTATCTGTTTAATTTTAATTTTATAATTTTTTTTAGGAAAACTTCCAATTTGTTCAAGTAAAAAACCTGCTAAAGTTTCAGAATCACCTCTTAAATTTTCTAATAAAGAATTATTAATTTTTAATATTTTATATAAATCTTTTAAACTAACTCTTCCATCAAAAATGAACTTGTTCTTATTAATAATCGAATAGTTAATATCTTCAATTATAAGTTCATCATTTATTTCACCTACAATTTCTTCAACTATATCATTCAAAGTTATAATACCAGATTTTCCTCCATACTCATCAACAACAATTGCAAGGTGACTTTTCAGATTTTGAAATTCTTTTAATAAATCGTCTAACTTTTTATTTTCTGGTACAAAATAGGCTTCTTTAATTAATGAATTCCAATTGAATTCAATTTTATCAATGTGTGGAAACATATCTTTAAGGTAAATTACTCCAATTACGTTATCTATTTTATCCTCATAAACAGGAATTCTGGAGTATTTTTTTTCTCGAACTTGCCTAACCAAATCAATAAAAGAAGTTTTTTTTGCTACCGAAAAAACATCAATTCTTGGTTTCATTATTTGCTTAACTTCCGTATTACCAAAAGAAATAATTCTATTTAATATTTTTTTTTCCTCAAAAGAGGTTTCATTTTCATCAGTCAATTGAAAAGCGTCAGACAGTTTATTAACAGATAAATTATTATTTTTAAGAACTACTTTATTTTGAATAAATTCGGTGATTTTACTCATAGGAATGGTTATAAAAAAAACGAGATATTTATCAATTACTCGAATTGATTTAGCCATATTTTTTGAAAAAGTAATTGGGTTTCTATTTGCATAAACTTTTGGAAGTAACTCACCAAAAAGCAAAATCAAAATAGTAATTAAACCAATCTCAATAACAACATTAGCCCAATATGGGAAATTATCAAAATAAACTATTTGTCCGAGTGAAACAATTAATAATACTATAGAAATATTTATAAAATTATTAGTAACTAAAATTGTTGCAAGTAATCTTCTAGGTTTTTTTCTTAAAGAATAAACTAATTTTGATTTATTTGACCCTTCTTCTAGAATCTTTTTAAGATCGGTTTCAGAAAGAGAGAAAAAGGCAACTTCAGATCCTGAAATTAAAGCAGAACAAAAAAGCAATGCAATAATTAAACAAATTTTAATTAATTCTGGATGATGTTCAATTAATAAAAAAAGAAACAATTTATTTTTTTAATATATTAAAAAGGTAAATCATCAGGACCATCATCGTATTGCAAAGAATTAGTTGATGAATCTGAAAATTCAGAAGGGGCGATCTGATCTTCATTCATTTCATTTTTATTAGATAAGAAATTAAACTCACTTACATGAATTTCAGTTGAATAACGCTGAATACCATCATCTGACTGCCATTTTCTGGTTTTAATTTTTCCTTCAACATAAATCTTATCTCCTTTATTCAAATATTTCTCACATATTTCTGCAGCTTTATTTCTAACAACAACATTATGCCACTCTGTATTTGAAACTTTTTCTCCAGTTATTTTATTTGTATAACTTTCATTTGTAGCTATTGGAAATCTTCCAATACAACCTCCACCATCAAAATGATGTAGTTTAACATTATCTCCAAGATTTCCTATTAACATAACTTTGTTTAAAGATCCACTCATATCATTTTTTATTATAATCAAATATATGAAATTACTTCAGAAATCTATCTAAAGTAGACACAAATGAGTGAAGTGGTTTTGGTAAAGGATAATTAGAAATTTTTTTTATTTCAACAGAATCATTTAAACAGCCATCTATTCTAATTAACCAATAGTTGATTGTTAAATTTTGATGAGATAATTTATGATTTTGAGTCATTTCAAATTTTAGACTTTTAATTTTATGAAAAATAAAATGTTCTGATGCTAGATAATTTCTTACATCACTTTTATTAATTTTCTTTTTAGTCTCTATCATGGGGAAATCAAATAGATTCTGCCATATATCTTTTTGAATTCTTTTATTTAAAACAATTTTTTTGGATGAATCAATTATAACCAAGTAGTTAAATATTCTCATTTTTTTTAAAAAATTATTTTTTTTAACTGGAAATTTTAAGATGGAATTATGTTTAAAAGCAAGGCAATCGCTTTTAAAAATACAAATCAAACAATTTGGGTTTTTAGGCTTACAGATTAATGAACCATAATCCATTATAGCTTGATTAAAATCTGCAGGATTTTTTTTTGATATTAATATATTCAAAATTCCTTTAAAAACTTTGACAGACTTAGAGCTTGTTATAACATTATTAATATGGAAAATCCTAGAAATTAATCTATATACGTTACCATCTAAAACTGGTCTAATTTCATTGGAAGAAAATGAACTTATTGCACTTGCAGAATAATCTCCTATTCCAGGAAGCTTTATCAATTCATTATAGCTTGTGGGAAATTTTCCATTATAGTCATGAACAACAATTTTAGCTGCTTTATGCATATTTCTAGCTCTGTTATAATAACCAAGACCCTCCCATTTTTTTAAAACATATTCTTCTTCACTAAAAGCAAGCGACTCTACATTTGGAAATAACTTAATAAACCTTTGGTAATAAGGCAAACCTTGTTTTATTTGAGTTTGTTGTAAAATAATTTCAGAAAGCCATATTTTAAAAGGATTTTTAGTTTCTCTCCATGGTAAACATCTCTTATTATCTGAGTACCAGTTAATTAAATTTATGGCAAATTTTTTAGATATTTTATTTACTAAATCTTTTTTCAAATGAATATTTACAATTATTAGAACATTTTAAAGAACAAATAATGAATATAAATTTATATATTTGCCACCTTGAAAAGTTAAACATAAATAAATCATAAAAATATGACAAAGGCTGAGATTGTTTCAAAAGTTTCTAACAATACAGGTTTAGATAAAAATGAAGTTTTAGCCATAGTAGAAAACTTAATGGAAGAAATTAAAAATTCATTAAATAATGGTGAAAATGTTTATTTAAGAGGCTTTGGAAGCTTTGTTGTAAAAAAAAGAGCTGAAAAAACTGGAAGAAACATTTCAAAAAATATTACAATAAAAATTCCTGAACACTATATTCCAGCCTTTAAGCCTGCAAAATTATTCGTTGAAGGTGTCAAGAAAAATAATTAAAATATAGATTATGCCTAGTGGTAAAAAAAGAAAAAGACACAAAGTAGCTACACACAAGCGAAAAAAAAGAAGTCGTGCTAATAGGCACAAAAAAAATAAGTAATTAACTTATTAACTGAAAACGTTCTTTGACATGAACTAAGTTTAGTGAATTTTCAGCACAAAACTTACTTCCAAGTAAATTAAAATCCTGTGAAAAAAGTATAACCAGTTCGCTGTTAGCGGACATAAATTCAATATTGTGAGTAAAGAAATTATAATAAGATCTAATTCCACAGCTGTTGATTTTGCATTACTAAAAGACGGTAAATTAATTGAACTTCATAAACAAAACGATAGTAATAAATTTAATGTTGGAGACATTTTTTTGGCAAAAACAAAAAAAACCATTTCAGGTCTTAATGCAGCATTTGTAAATGTTGGATATGAGAAAGATGCCTTTTTGCATTATCATGACTTAGGACCAAAAATTTTATCGCTAATCAAGTTCATTAAAGGTGTAAGCACAGGTAAATTAAAAAATTTTTCACTTGATAAATTTCCTTTAGAATCAGAAATTGACAAAGAAGGAAGTATTTCAGACGTTATAAGTCCAAATCAAACTGTTTTAGTTCAAATCATTAAAGAACCTATTTCAACTAAAGGACCTAGAATAAGCTCAGAGTTATCATTTGCTGGGCGTTTTTTAGTACTTGTTCCATTTTCTAATAGAATATCAATTTCTCAAAAAATAGAAAGTAAAGAAGAAAAAAGCAGATTAAAAAGACTTGTACAAAGTATTAAACCTAAAGGTTTTGGTGTAATTGTTAGGACTGTTGCAAAAGATCAAAAAGTTGCTTCAATCGACAAAGACTTGAAAAACTTATACAAACGTTGGATAAGTTTGTGTAAAAAAATTCAAGATTCCAATGTTCCAGTAAAAGTTCAGAGTGAACTAAACCGATCCACTTCAATTTTAAGAGATTACTTTAATGATAGTTTTACAGCAATACATGTTAATCAAAAATCTATGTATTCTGAAATAATAGAATATTTGAAGCAAATTGCTCCAAAAAAACAAACAATTGTAAAGCTTCACAAATCTCATAATCCTATTTTTGAAGAATACGGAATTGAACGTCAAATTAAAACAGCTTTTGGAAGAACTGTTACAATGAGTAAAGGTGCTTATTTAATTATTGAGCACACCGAAGCTTTACATGTTATAGACGTTAATAGTGGAAATCGATCAACAAAATCAAAAAATCAAGAAGATTCAGCTCTTGAAGTTAATTTAATTGCTGCAACAGAAATTGCGAGACAACTAAGATTAAGAGATATGGGCGGAATAATAGTTATTGATTTTATTGATTTACTAAATTCAGAAAATAGAAAAATACTTTTTGATCATTTCAAAAAGGAAATGGAATCTGACAGAGCAAAACACAAGATTTTGCCTCCAAGTAAAATCGGCTTAATTGAGATGACAAGACAAAGAGTTAGATCAGAAATGGATATTAAAACCATTGAACCTAATCCAAATGAAAATGGAACTGTAGAAGCACCAATAGTTTTAATTGATAAAATCTACGGAAAGCTAGAAAAAATTCTTTCAAGTGAAAAATACAATAATGTGAAAATATATTTACATGTTCATCCTTTTATAGCTGCTTATTTGAAGGAAGGTTATCCTTCATTAAGAACCAAATGGTTTTTTGAGCGAAAAAAATGGATTCGTATTGTTTCTAGAGATGCATACACCTATTTACATTTTAGATTCTTTAACAAAGAAGGTAAAATCATAAATGCATAAAAAAAGCGGCTTTTAGCCGCTTTTTTTTTGGTCAAAAAAAAACTAATTTCAATAAATGAAAAGTGAAAATTTTACAATTAAAGAAATTGAATTTAAACTTAAACATTTCTGCTCTTACCAAGATAGATGTCATAACGAAGTTGAAAAAAAATTATCAAAATTTAATTTAATTTCTGAAGCAAAAGATCAAATACTTATAAACTTAATCAACGAAGACTACCTAAACGAAACTAGGTTTTGCAAAAGCTATGTTAGAGGTAAATTTAAAATTAAAAATTGGGGAAAAATAAGGATAATACAAGAATTAAAATCCAAAAAAATTTCGGAATTTAATATTAAAAAAGGACTTGATGAGATAAATGAAGTTGATTATCAAAAAAAATTTGAAAATCTGTTTAATAAAAAATTCTCATCTTTGGAAAATCTAAGCGTGATTGAAAAAAAGAAAAAAATCTTCTCTTATTTACAATACAGAGGTTGGGAAACTCATTTAATCTATGAAAAACTTAATCAAATTCAATAATATATTATTAATTGCTGTTGCAATTTTTTTTCAAAGCTGTATGAAAACAGTTGATTTGATAGCCTATAATGGTAATATCTATACAGTGGATGAAAATTTTTCTAGGGCCTCTGCATTTGCAGTTAAAAACGGCAAATTTATTGATGTTGGATCTAACAATATATTATCAAAATACAATAGTAAAAATATTTTAGATCTTAAAGGTTCAACTGTTCTACCTGGACTTATTGATGCACACTGTCACTTTTATGGATTAGGGCTTAATCAAAATGTTATTGATTTAACTGGAACTAAATCTTTTGATGAAATAATAGAGAAAATTTCTAAAGATGATAAAAAGTCTGTTATTAGAGGAAGAGGATGGGATCAAAACGATTGGGAATTAAAAAAATTTCCCAACAAATCAAAATTAGATTTATTGTATCCCCAAAAACCTGTAATATTAGAAAGAATAGACGGACATGCTTATCTAGTTAACCAAAAAGCCCTAGACATTGCCAATATTGATATTAATATCAAATCAGAAAATGGTACAGTAATAATTGAGAAAGGAAAACTAACAGGAGTATTGATAGATGGTCCAATGTCACTTATTGATAAAGCTTTTGGCGATATTTCTGAATTAGAAAAAATAGACGCTCTTCTTAGTGCGCAAGATATTTGTTTTGAAAACGGGTTAACTACAGTTGACGATGCTGGAATTCAAAAGGACATAATATTATTAATTGATAGTCTTCAAAAACAAAATCAATTAAAAATTCGTGTTTATGCTATGATTAGTAATTCAAAGGATGATGTAAATTATTTTTTAGAAAAGGGACCCATAAAAACTGATTTACTTAATGTAAGATCAGTTAAGGTTTATGGTGATGGAGCATTAGGATCAAGAGGAGCTACTTTAAAAGCGCCGTATTCTGATGATAAACATAATTACGGAAAACTTGTAACAGACATTCAAAGTATTAAGGAACTAGCAAAAAAACTATCAGCTGCTAATTTTCAAATGAACACACATGCAATTGGAGATTCAACTATAAATATATTACTGAAATCTTATTCTAATGTTTTAGAAAATAAAGAGGATCCTAGATGGAGAATTGAACATTCTCAGATTGTGGATCTAAACGATATAAACGGATACAATGAAAAAATATTACCCTCTGTTCAACCCACTCATGCAACGAGTGATATGTATTGGGCTGAAGACAGGGTTGGTTCAAAACGAATTAAGGGTGCCTATGCCAATAAAGAATTATTATTAAGATCAAAAGTTATAGGACTTGGTACTGATTTTCCTGTTGAAAAAGTTAATCCATTTCATACCTTTTATGCAGCTACAGCCAGAAAAGATTTATACAATTATCCAGAGGATGGATTTGAGTTTTCAAATGCACTATCAAGAGAAGAAACTTTAAAAGGAATGACTATATGGGCAGCTTATTTAAATTTTGAAGAAAATGAAAAAGGAAGCATTGAAAAAAACAAGTTTGCTGATTTTATAATAATTGATAGAGATATTATGAAAGTTGATATTGATTTGACACCATACACAAAGGTTCTAAAGACTTATTTATCTGGAGATTTAGTCTATTCCTACACTGATTCCAACTAGAAAACTTCTTCCTGGCATAGGGACTAAATTAGTCTCAGAATAAACTTCATCTAAAATATTATTGACGTAAATAAATAATCCTTTTTTATATATGATTTTGGAGTCGAAAATACTATAATTGGACCTATCTGATCGTTCTGCATATTTGAAAACAAATGAATGATTTACGTTTCTGATGTAATTCAAATTTATTTTAGATGTAAAATGATGTTTTAAAGAATTTAATGAATACTTTGATAAATTAATATCAGTCACATAGTTATTATCCTTAATGTTGGTATAACCTATATTTAAATAATTTTGGTTCTTTAATTTATATTGAAACTCAAGTTCAAAACCAGTAGATTTTAGAGAACCA
>JADHLZ010000039.1 GCA_016780345.1 Flavobacteriaceae bacterium
CATTGATGACTCATTTAAAATAAAGCTTGATGAAGTAAATGATAACCTCACAAAATTCTTAAGTACTTGTTTGGCATATGAGTCAGACACATTAATTCTACCATATCTTTTTCTAAAAATTTTAGATTCAAAATTGGATTTGAAGTTATTGAACAGAGACATAACAATAATTAATAATCCTATATATAATTTGTATCCATATGAATTCGACCATAAAAGTTCAACATTCGAAGAAATAGTAAGTAAAGGTGGTAGTCATAAAATTGAAGAAAACGACTCTTTGAATTTATTATGCGCCACCGTTGAAAGAGTTGGTAGTCATGATTATGTAACATATCTAGATCTTACCGAAGAACTTGAATTCCAACAAATTGATCTAGAAAGCAAGCATGAATTAACATTTGTAAATGATACTATTGAAAATACTATTCAGTTTGATGACTCAGGATATAATGATCTGAAATGGAATATATTTTTTAATGAAATTAATCAGGATGCAGTCATAACTATTACCAGTGATTCATTAAATCAAAATATTCTTTCAGAATTAAGTTATCTGCAAGGGTTATATGACCTCAACGGATATAACCTTAGATTAATAAAAAAAGAAAATAATCTTGAGGTTAGACACAGACCTGAATTATTACATATTCTAAATGAATATTGGGAAAGTGATCAGTTTAGAACTATAGAGTTCTACAAAAATCCAGACCAGTCAAAAGATGTTGTTAATGTCAGTCAAGGAACAATAGTTGAAAAAATAACTACTGAATCAGAAGAGGCATCTAAGGGTAATAATTTTAATGATATTTTTGTGACCGCTCCAACTGGAGCTGGTAAATCTTTACTCTATCAAATACCTGCAATATATCTTGCTGAGAATCACAATTTGATAACTATTATTATATCTCCACTCATTGCATTAATGGAAGACCAAGTTAATGCTTTAGAAGAAAAAGGTATATATCATGCAGCTTATATCAATTCAAATATTTCATTTACAGATAGGCAAAAAAAACTTGATGCTATACATGCAGGAGATATATCAATATTATACTTATCACCAGAATTACTGTTGTCTTATTCGATCGAACATTTTATTGGAGAAAGATCCATTGGTTTATTCGTTATCGATGAAGCACATTTAGTAACAACTTGGGGAAGAGATTTTAGAGTCGATTATTGGTTTATTGGTAATTATCTCAAAAAAATTAGAAAAAGAAGTAAGCTGAAGTTTCCAATTACAGCCTTCACCGCTACTGCTGCATACGGAGGTCCAAATGACCTTGTCTTTGAGACGATAGAAAGTTTAAATATGGTAGTGAGAGACTTATTTATAGGTAAAGCCAGAAGAGATGATATAGAATTTGACATAAAACAGACGAGCTACAATAGATATGAGAAGGAAAGAGAAAATAAAACCATAAAGATGGTTGAGTCTTACGTAAAAAATAATACTAAGGCATTAGTTTATTTTCCTTGGACACGACAATTGAAAATTACTTATTCAAGTATTGATAATTATTCCAGAGAATATGTAAACACCTACTATGGAGATTTATATAAAAAAGATAAAAGTGATGTCTTGGAAAATTTTAAAATTGGTGATTTAAAAGTAGTACTTGCTACAAAAGCCTTTGGAATGGGTGTCGATATAAGTGACATTGAAGAAGTTTATCACCATGCTCCATCTGGCAGTTTATCAGATTATGTGCAAGAGATAGGCAGAGTTGCAAGAATTAGTAGCATTCAAGGTAGAGCTAAAGTAGATTTTTCAATCGAAGATCTAAGATATGCGAAAATTTTATATGGCCTGTCGTCTATTAAAGATTGGCAAGTCAGATTAACTTTAAAAAAGCTATTCCAAATCTATTTAAACAAAAAATCTAGAAATTTTTTAGTGTCAATCGAAGACTTTTCACACATTTTTGATATCACACAAGATGACTGTGATAATAAAGTAAAGAGTGCTCTTGTGTTAATTGAACAGGATCTAATAAAAAAATATAACTACCCAGCAGTAATTGTTAGACCAAAGAGTCTTTTCGCAGAGGTTTTTTGCTGGATTAGAAAATCAAGATGTTCTGAATTCGAAAGAAAGTATTACAAATATATTGACAATAAAATTGAGCATAATGAATCATTCATTGACCATATTACTGGTAAAGAAAAAAAGGATACCAGAACAATATTCAAGATCAGACTTAATGATTTATGGGAAAATGAGGGTAATGAGATTACATTTCCAAAATTCAAAGCTGATTTTTTTACAGGTACTTTATTCAAGTCATTTATTAATGATTATCTGCCTGTTTATGAACTTAATTTTAACTTGAAAAAGTCTGCTAATGAAACTGTACGGAGTTTTATCAATTACCTAAAAATTTTAGAGAATTCATTCAGAAGTTTTGGGGATTCATTTTTTTCAAGAGACGAACTTAGTCTTTCATTAGTAGAAAGTATTGCAAAAAGTAAAACACGAGAAGAACTTGTCGATGTCACATTATCGATTTTTGAATCACAAAAGTATAAATCACGGCCTGAAGAGGGACATATAAGATACAATAAACTAAGTTTCTTACAGAAGAAAAGAACGAGTGATGGTTACAGGTACCGTATAATTGACAACAGATTTTCTACAATAAGTAGAGTTTTAGGGAATGAGTTTAATAGAATTTTCATAAATCAAAACCTTAAAAAAGTCTCTCATTACATACCTTTTGACTTGGAAAAAAGTAAACTCCAACATCAAGTTGCTCAGTTAATTGAATCTTTTGGTTTAGGATCTTATGAATTAATAGGAGGAAGTCGACCATTAGTTTTCATTAGAATTAATGACCCAAATAAAGTAAAGTATCTAACAACACATGATTATCAAAACCAAATAGTTAAAGACATCAAGCAACGTCACAAGAACTCTATGGAAATAATGGAAAAGTTTTTTATGTCAGATTTTGATACGAAAGAAAGATGGGATTTTATTGAAAACTATTTCCTAGGTAAAAATTTAATTGAGTCTGATTTCAATTGATATACTCTTTAAAATATGAACTGAGTTTATAGCAATCATCACAAGCAGTTATTTTACATGGATGCTTTAGGCCAAATTTATCATAATATCTCTCAATTAAAACACACATAAAGGCTCTCTCTTTTCTAGATATAGGGACATTACTTCTATTAAAGTTGTGCATCTTCATCATAAATCTTCTCTCTTCAACTGTATATAAGCTATAATCATTAGCAAGTTCAATTAAATGTTTAATCGAGTAATTAAGTTTGTCAAGTATATTTTCTGGATTAAATTTTAATTTTCTAGCTCTTTTTTGTTTTTCCTCCAATTTAGATAATTCTAAGTTTGCTAATTCAATTACATGTGAATCATCAATCAATCCATTAGCTGAGGTATCTGGTATTACATCCCACCTATCCACTAAGTATTCAAAAGAAGCTAATAAGATTTTCTTGTTATATGGGTATGATGCATTATCTAACTTGTTAATCATATCAGGGATTTTATCCAAAGCCTGTATAGCGTAGTCAGGTAAATCCCTTTTTTGTAGATGCTTTATATATTTTTTTGTTTTGTATATCAAGCTATCATATGCATCAATATCAATAGACCTTACCAATTCAAAGTAAACAGATTCAACTTCTTTTTTTATTTTATTATCCATTACTCATTTATTTATATCCGAACTAGTATTGGTATTCTATTAAATATGATCAAATAATCAAAAAGTAATCTTGCATGAAAAGGCTGGGGTAAAAGATGCTGCTAGACTAATAGCTAGAATCAAAAACCGACAATTTTGGGTTTTAGTAACTACATCAGCTGTAGGTAAACAAGCTTATGAAGAGGTAAGAAATCAAAATCATCCAATCATATTTATTTCGGGTAAAGATATAAATGATATTTTGGGCATAGATAATTTTTATAAAAAAATACCTAAATAAATATTCCTAATTATTATGTATTCAAATATTATTAAACACACAGTCAAAGAAGATGATAATTTAACCTTCATCGAACCAACTGGATGGCCAACATTTTATTTAGAAGATCATGAAAATAATATTTTTAAGACGCCTAATAATACTGTTATTTCATTCCCAACAAGAAAATTAGCAGAACTAATAAAGTTCGATTTATATACAAAACTAACCTCAGAGAATTTTAATCTTGAAAAAACTGCTACTTATTTTGGTTTACATATGACCCATATAGTTCACAACGGAGCTTTTTTAACCACATGCGACCATCTACCTTTAATGATTTTAGATGAACTATTAACAGATTTATCTTTAAGAGATTACTTAAAATCAGATGCAGAAGATGACTTTCACTATCATATTGATTCATTTTTCAAAAAGAATGAAATCAACAAATTTTCGTTAGAAAAAATAGATATCCACGACTATTCAGTAAAACCCTATAATGTTAATTATCATTCTGACAAAGAATACAAATATGGTGAGTTCTCTAGTAATAACATGGAGCTATTAAAAAATAAAGACCGTAAAGAATTAGGGAAACTATATGAAGTTATAATGAATGAAAATATTGAAAAACTAGACTTAGTTGACATAAATCTTTTAAATCTTGTTACAAGAGGAAAAAACTCATTCTTGAACAGATTATTTTGGGTTCAAAACATAATTACTACCGAAGAACTAATATTTAATGAAACAATAATAAAGCGACAAAATGATGATGATGCCTATATAGTTGATGAATTAAATCTTGCATTAAAAGAGTTAAATAACCTAAACATTCAAAAAAAATATGTGGGTTATCTACATGACACTACTGAATCTGAAGAAGGAGGCAAGGAATCATTACCTAAAGAATTCTACAATATGCCAGAGAGTGCAATACTTGCTATGTATAGCGGCATAAAAGCTTTGTCGTCAAAAAGTCAGAATGATTATAGTAATGTCGTAACAAATTGTTCTAAATCACTTGAAATTATCCTTAAAACACAGATTTTCGACAAGTATAGAGATAAAAAAGGTTTTGAATTTTTGGAAAATAAGAATCTCTATATAGCTGATAAAAAAAATAGTAAATCAAAAAAACTTATCGATTTCATTGAAAAACCTCCTCATTTTATTGAACTAGGTAGTATGGAATTCATCCTAAAGTTATATGGAGGAAAGACAGCAAAAAAAGATCTAGTGCTACAAGATTTCTTTTCATATGTAAAAAATGAATCAAAACATCCTGGAATATTGAAACCCAAATTCATAGAATATTTATCAGAAATTCGAAAAATACGCAACAAAAAGACTCATAAAGAATCAACTAAAGACGGATTTGTAGCTGTTGAATTTTTTCTCATGGTCACACTATGCCTTGAAATTCTATTCACAGAAACAAATAATTAACGATTCATAATCATAAAATTACTCAGATTACTATTAGTTATGTTTATTGCGTTCAAATGAAAATTCATTTTTTAAAAATATCCAATGTTGATAAATCATAACCATAGCAAGTGTATCCAACTCGCAGTAGCGTAGTAGTCCTTTAAAAGTCATCTCTCGCTCTTCCTCAGTTACATCATAAAATTGCATCCTAGACCATGCCATCATAGCTTTTCCACCATCAGCAATGGTTTCGCTTAATTCTGTATTAAAACCTTCTATTATATCATCTAAATCATCTGGGATATCTCTAAGATCAAGTGGTTTTAACAAGGTATAAGGATTTACAGTAATGCCATTTTCCTCAACATAGAGCACCTTATCTTGAATACTTAGACCAGAATAGGGTTTAGAATATTCTACCCTTAGAAACGCACTCTCATTCATGATTGCTGGAAGCACATATTTGATACTATTCGAACCCTTCATATGAACCGAGTAATAATACTCGACTACTAACTGCTGGAGATCAACCATATAACGTGGATGATCTTTACTGACAAGGGTATCAATAAATTCAATGAGTTCGTCTTTATCATGCTCAGAACTATGAAACAGCATACTCTTCACATCTCGTAATGTTGTACGCTCGTAATGATGGTACATAAAAACTGTACCCTGATCCCCATCAAGTACTTTTTTCAATTCGCGTATAAAATCAAAACATGGAAACTTACCGCGTTCCTTTTCAATCCACTCAGCTACATGTGTAACCTTCCCATCTGCATCAACATCATGAACAGAAAATTGAAAAGGTGTCTTTTTATAAGGCTTCATTCCCTTATGAAATGGAATAGCAGGAGCTACCCCCTCAAAATCAATAAAATGTAGCGGGTAAGTCCATGTTTCCATCTCGTGAAACAGGCCGGGTAATACAACCTCTCGATCATCATGCCTACCTGTCATCTTCATTACTTGAGCTAACTGGCGCTTCCCTCTTCCACCATCCCAAGCAGTTTGATTATATAAGGTAGACTCATTCACACCTAAGAAATCTGGTGTGATTTCATCCATCATGTACATTTCCTTTTCTAATAATTTTCCAGCATTGGAGTACCACATATCGATGGCATGAGGCTTTGCAAACTCTTTCTCCCCCCAATTTAAAGCCTGTGCCCAACATTCATTGAATCCACATGCTTTACCTTTTTTCAAATCGGAAGCCTGAATACGGTATTCACATTTTTTACAGCTACTAGATATCAGAGTCGGATATTTTTCATTTTGTGCTACTAAATTGGCTAAACCCATTATCCATTCATCAAAGCCTTTTGCCTCTAATTCCGAATTCGGCATTCTTCCTTTACCTTCAAATATTAACTTCACCTCTTCACTTACATTAATCTGCTTTAAAATCTGTTCTCCAAGGTTTAACTGTTCTGGTGGAACCGTCAAACGAAGCTGACTACGTTCATTTTCATCATGATAAATTTCAAAGTACTGATGTAAACCTTCCACAGTAGTCGCTTTGTTTTTATCTATAAGCATTAAGTAGGGTTCAATCACATGATTTGGGAACGCCTTTTTAGCAATCCACGTCTGAAATGCGATATCATAAAGATATTTTTGCCAATCACTTCTAATACTTTTTCCTCTTGAGGTTAAAAATTCCTTATTTTGGTCCCAGGACTTGGACTTTACTTCGATGAGTTTAATGACATTGCCTTCCTTTATTAGAACATCCACTAACGAATAACAATTCTCATGCGCAATTGCAGCTTCAAAAATTGTAACTGAATCCTTCCCCAATAGAGCGTTTGTCTCATCTAACGACTTAGCCTTGTCTTTACCATATTCTATCAGATGACCACCTGGAAAATAATATTGAGCTAACTCACCAACTTGAATACCACCTTCTGCAAGTGCTTTTAGAAAATCATTATCATCTTGTGAACTTTGATATTGATCAAAATTTATTTTGTAAAATGCCTTTGTGGGACAGTCTAATGCATGAATGAATAGTGATTTTGTTAACCTTCTTTGAATTATTTCTGTCCTTTTGGTTTAGAGATTCATTGTATTAAAGTTATTATACTATCAAATTAATTGATTCTTTATCAAAAGAAACAACCTATTAAAGCTAATATTTAAATAATTACGCATACTATGAAATCTGAATTAATTGATAATATTATCACTTTGCGTGCAGCTGTTTCTTTTTTAGGAGAAAAAATGTCTTGGTGGGATACTGATTTTTATCAATCAAGTTCTCAGGAATTCTTGGATTACATTTTTCCAAAATCATTTAATACTCAGTTTTTAAGCGCATGTGTTTCCATAAGAAGTTTTATTGATAATGAAGTTGGCGCTAATTATTATCACCTTTTTAGATTACCTGTTATTTTGGAAGAATTGATTAGTAATGTAACTAAGGTTAGTGATGTTAATTTATTTAAATATGAAGAAGAGGCATTATATACTCTTAAGGTTTTAGCACTGAATCTGTCCTCGGACGGCAATAAAGGTCCAAAAAACATAGGATCTGTTGATCAAATCAACGAAGATTTGGTTCAAGTATTTTCAATTGAATATCTCACTGCCTTTGAAAATAACTACATAGTGCATCCATATTTAAATTAATGGCAATAGAAAATAGTATAACATATAATTCAAACCTGTTAAAAGGAACAGGTTTAATTCAGGAGATGCTTGTACTAATAGAAGCATATGAAAAAGGAGAATCAGCTCTTGAATTTCAAAAAAGAGTATTAGAGGAAGGGTTGTTATCAAAAAGCACTGATAATCGAACAATAGACGTAGTTAGAAACATCTTTAGAACGAGATTT
>JADHLZ010000040.1 GCA_016780345.1 Flavobacteriaceae bacterium
ATATTAATTTATATGTAAAACCTAGATTTTCACGCAAGAATCCAGCAAGAAGTTCTTTTGATTCTTCTTCCTTTATTTCCCCCTCCAACAGAGCCATTTTCTCTGTATGATTAGTATATGTTTTTTTTGGTATTGAATGCTCGTAAATCATATTAACCGTTTAATACTTCATGTTCAGATAGTCCCCCCCAGATTTCCGCTTTTAAACTATCACAATCATTGAATTTTTTATAACTCTTTTTAACTTCTTCGCGTCTTGCTTCTGCAACTCTAGCAAATCGTTTTCTATTTTTCTCTTCAGTCAACCATGTGTATAATTGGACAATTGACATTTGTTCTTCTTTATGGTTATCTAATTTTTTAGAGCGGATAGTAGTAAGATTTTTCATTGCTGCCTCGTATCTTTTTCGAGACTTATCATAAGCATCATTTTGATCTTTTGATTTTTCAACAAAACCCATTTTAAAATTAGCAACCTCACTATCAGAAGTTTCTGTAATGTGTTTAGTTATTTCATTAATGTCCTCAAGACGGGCATTAATATCGTGCTGCATAACAATCTCTGAACATGCAGCTAAGTACTGATCCCTTTCTTCCTCAGTAAGATCAGGCTTATCATAAACCTGTTTAATAAATGAACTTAAAAATAACTCACGCCTTGTAGTATCTAAGTAACTATTGACTTTAATAAGAAAGTGCCTATCCTGTAAATAATCACGACATCTTGACATCATGAATTCAATTTTACTTTTTCTTAAATCATCTTCATCCAATCTACAGGTGGGAACTAATTTTTTAACTAATCTTAATGTCAATAATGGAGTCGAGGGTGATTGAAACTCATCCCCATCCATAAAATTTTGATCAATAACTTTCCTATCAGTTGGAGATTTTAATTTATGGATACTTTTCACATAATGTTCAACAGCCCTATACTCACCATGTAAATTAGTAATTTTAACATTATTAAATACAAAACGAGTAAGATCTAATAACCTACCTGCAAATCTAGGTAAATTAGCATCAACAGTTTGTTGTTTTTCAGTGGACAGCTCAGGCACTTTAGTATGATACTCATGAGAACTTGGAATATTTATGCCTAAATAATCCTCAGACAACCTTTTTACTTCACGACCCTTCTTAGTTCTCCCAGATTGTTTTGGATCGCCCGTGATATCCTGAGTTATCTTTTTTAAATTTGGTGGGTTTTTGTCGCTCGCTTCTAGCAATAATTTTACAGCTTTTTTTATCTCTTCATCAGTTAAAACATCTGATGTGAAATCTATATCGTTATATGCTTCATTCATATATCTAATCTATTGTTCTTTAACTCTTCAACAATTTTTTTATTAATCAATGAACATTTCTGTCTAATATATCTTTTAGACCCTTTTTTTTGTAAATACCCTAATTTTTTTGTGGCGTCTTCCTCATTCTTATGTTCTATATATATTAGTTTATATATACTTTTTTCAACTCCTTCTAATAAGGCTAACATATGAGCGTGAATTCTTTTTTCTTTTTCTTCGAGATTCGCACCATAAACTATATCTGAGCCATGTAAGGATTCTTCATACAAACATGATGTTTGAATTCTATGAGCAGATTCTTTTCTTAATAACCATGATAAAAATAAAGGACACTCGTCACACTGCTTTCCACTAGGCGTGTGAGCGCATAAATCACCCCCCTCATTATGAGCACAGCCAACACAAGGCTTTTCATAATTACCGTACTCATCACGATAAATGTTCTGCATACGATTAGTTATAATAGTATTAACCCAAGGCTCTAAAGGTTGTTTTGGATCGTATTGAGGCCATTTCGCATAGATATGTGTAAAAATAATTTGGGATACATCATCATAGTCCATGTATCCTAATTTTAATTTCCACTTACCTCGTCTTCTTTTTATCTGCTCTTGAATCTTATGAGCCAATTCATTAAAATGATTTTCTTGTTCAACCGTTCGAGCTTCTATTGTTATTTTTCTTTTTCGACTCATCCTCTGCGATTTTTTGAAGTGTTTCACCAGAATATTCATGGCCTACTACATAAAATGGATTACCCATGTTTCTGTACGATACCGCTGGTTTCGAAGTATGTGTTTTACTTATTATACTTGCTAAACCAAAAGAAGTCCCACATCTCTCGCACTTTTCAGGTTTATTGATTGTATACATATTTGCATGTCCGCATGATTTGCAGTAAGTTTTCATAATATTATGTAAATGTTGATATTATAATGTCATCTCCATCTTTGTCTTTCATATATACTGTATGAAAGCCTGATCCTCCTATCGGCGATCTATATTGAAATTCAGCATATTGATCAGCATCCCCAGTATTATGTAAGCTTAAATTATTAAATATACTTAATTTATGATAAGACCCCGTAGAATATACCTCTCGAACAGGAGAAAGCTGATCCACAGGGATTCTAGCAATATTATTTTCATACATATTTAATTCGTATGTATCAAAAAAAGTTGCTGAAACAAAACCAGTGTTCTCTATATAAGTCGGCACAACCATATGTTTTGTTAAGTTAAAATTTTGAATATTTTCAAATAATACATCACTTGAGTACACATCTATTTGTCCTATACCTGATGTTATAATACCTCCAGTGGGATCTATATAGCCAGAAGGCTCAAAACTATTAGTGCTATGAAATACTCTTGCACCTATTATATCAGCAGGTAATTCACCAGAAGTAAATTCGATATGCAAGTTTCTTTCTCCGTCAACCCACTGCTTTGTTTGGTATCCATTATATGTTTCATCACCTGTTGTTAACCATATACCAGTGGGCTTTTCATTAAATATAGTTATTTTATCATATCCATTTGCATGACTCCAGCTTTCTGTTGCGGTCCTTGGCCCAGTTATTATATTTCCAGCAGATGTAGTTCCGTCTCTTTTATGCATTTCCACAACCAAGTCATAGTTTCTGTATGGGCCGCCACTAGCAGCTATATTTTGTTTTATATCATATATATATCTTGGCTTTGATATATTAGTCCTGTAACCTGTTAATTCATAATATATCGTAGAATCAGGCGTCGACGATGTAGATACAGGGCGAGTAGTTATTCTGAACTCTGTGTTGTCTTTTAATAATTCTGGGTCGTGATTACCTACCTGCCATGTAAAATCTGGATTTAAATCATTTACAAACCCTGACTTTACAGCTTGGTTAGAAGAGTTTTTTCCTTGTCTGGCAAGGCGTAACGTAGATATTTTGTAGTCTTCTGCTGTCGCAGACCCAGTGACGGTTGTATACCCAGAGGCGTAACCATTAGATAATTTTCTTGCGTCAGCGTTATATGAATAAATACGAAAGAAATAATCTCCAGTTTGCTTTGGTTCATATGATAAATTGCGATTTGATTTATCTAATAATGCAATTAAATAATCGCTATCTGGGACACCCGTACCAACGAAATTGGTTCCGTTTTTGGCATAAACTCGATAATGAGTTATACCATCAGCACCAGTCGCATAAAATGAATAATTAATTGTTTGTAGTGGCATGTTTTATTAATCTGATGGAGCAGGAGGTATAGGGTTAGGATCTGTGTCGAATGGGTTTACAAAGTCTCCAGTGTCTTCTACTGGAGGGTCAACTGGGTTTGGGGTTGGATTAGATACATTGGTATCCTCTATAGTAATAATCCCAAACTCTGGTACAATAGGGTCAACATCTGTAACTGACGTTTGTCTTTCTTGCGTTACTTTTTCATCTATTCTTGTATATTTTTCTGGGCTATATTCAATAGCTGATATCGTAAATTTAGTTCCATTATCTTTAGATCCTACATTCAATACTCTATAATAGTCTCCAGTAGGGTTTGTGTAATAAGCTACATCTCCAGTTGTGTAATTTTCTTTTTCAATTGAATAGACTAAATTACCAGTAACATGATAGCCTGTTGTAAGAAAACTATTCTCTAAGAATAAATGTGATTTATTTTTTCTTATTTGATGTTCAGATCCAGCAAATGAAATATTTTGAACTTGAGATCTTTGTATACTTCCGAAATCGTCACTATCAAGATCTGTAACATCATGGTAGTAATTAAAAGATGGAGTCACTAATGATAATAGATAGTCATCACCATTATTAATAGATGTTATACTGTCGTCTAATACAACCGTAGGCCCGTCTTGAAATTCATATACAGAAGTTATATGTTTAGATTGATAACCCATCTGTGGTATTGATACCCCACTACCTCCATTGTACATAACAACCGCATCACCAGAACCGATGGCATTACCAGACCATATACATGTTTGATCTATATTACCTTTAAATTGTTGCGTTCCCCCCGCATTATCTCCAACTTTAAAAGCTGTAGTATGAGCAATAGTTCCAACACTACTAATACTTGCAGTGTCTATATGACTTGCATCAATTTGTATTGTGATATTATTGTTTACTCTATCAATAGTGGCCACAGCAAAATACCATGTGTCAGCATTAACATCACCATATGTAGAAGCTGTGACAGAAGCTGTGTTTGTAGACCCATCTTCAACTTCAAAAATGACACGGTTTGTAGATGTGTTAACATATAATTCCCACCCCTCCCCATTTGAAACCACTCTTTTACCACAAATAGTTTGTATTGTTCCACCACCAGTTGTGTATTTAAACCAAGTAGAAATGGAAAAAGGTGTGCTATAAGGGTCATGTATTCCCACTCCCGCTAATGATAGATTTCCAGTAGTTGTTAAAGATATACATCCACCAATTTTACCGCTAGTATTATTGGTTGCAGTTACAGTTCCATTCTGAGTTAAATCAAAACCACTCATACTATCTTTTAAAATAGTACCGCCATAAATACCTAAAGTTCTACCTGTTGTCCTTCCTAATTTTTTATATTTATCTGCAATGGCAATAATATCACTAGGTTGAATAAAAGCCCCATCTAATCCAGTTGTAAATGAGATACTTTCAGTATCATACATATCAGTATATATACTCCATAAGCCAAGTCTACGAGCCTGACCTCTTGAAGTACAACCAAAAGCCGCTATTTCCTTTTCTTTAATTCCATACCTTTTTATTGCTTCAGGCACTTCTACCACTTCTAATGCGGGTTTATAAAAATCTTTTTTATCATTAAATCTTACAAGTGTTACAGAACTTCTAGTATTTTTTGCACTTGACTGATATGAGAACTCCCCGCCTTCGACATTAGCATTATTAAAGGTCATAACACGATTTCCAACAAGTGGTCGATCATACGTAGGAAGGATCATACCATTTTTGTAAAATAATAAACCCCTAAATACTGATGCTAAGTCTTCAAGAACCTTAATAGCTTCTTCGCGAGTTGTTAATACAAGGTTGCAAGTGAATCTAGGTTCTAACTCTCCATATTCACTCATTACTAAATCATCACAATATTGAGCTATTTCATATAATGTGAATTTATTCAGATTCACACCTGTTATATGCTTACCCAAACCATATATAGGATTGGTCATTAGATCATAAAAAACCCAAGCAGGATTATTTGTATATTCTTTAGTAGGTTTAAACGAACCATTCCAAGTTGAAGTTGTACCATTAACTAAAACATCACCGCCATTTGCAGCAGTTTGCTCGCCTCCTATCCCTACATCCCAGTTAGCCCCATCCTTAACACCACCAGCAAATTGTCCATAAGTTCTCAATAAAGTATTATAATTATTAGGAACTTTAACTTTCAAGCCCTTTATATGAAAAGCTCTAGTAGGTATTTGTGAGAAAAATTCAGCACTAAATTTACTTCTTACAATCGCTGTGTGAGGATAAGTGTATACTTCTTCATATATTTCTGTTATTGAATCGACAAAAGTAGCATTCCTTACATTCACTGTCAATGACTCAGGAGTTAATCGAATAATAGCTATTTCCCAACCTCTAAAATCTGGATCTTCTAAATTTGCTGCATAAAAATTAATACGAGTGGGTTTTACTATCCCCTCAGTAATTTTCCCTTCCATTGAATCTTCCGCTCCAAAGGTATACGTCGTAGGATTTTTTCTTTGGTCACTAAAAAATGGTTTATAATAAATTTTATAACTAACTTTTGCTTTAACAACTGAGCCAGCAGGGTAATCGGGATCATCGGTTGTGCTGATATTACGAAATAATTGATTCGCTCGTATATTAATAATACAACCTTTAGCGTGAATATTATGTATACGGTAGATACGTGTAAAGTCTTTATCTTCATCTGTAACATTATCACTTGTTACTCTATCCTCTTTACTGCCATATAATCTATCATTTATTTGTTTACTAATCCTTAACTCTGGATTATCCAGTCCTAAAACTTTTTTAGTCGTGCTATCATATGCTCCATCAGCAGTACCAATAACATGAGTCATATCGACTTGTTGGAAATTATACTGGTTATTTGAATTAACAATTGGCACTTCATTCCAATAGACAGATCTAAGCCATTTAGTATCTGATAGGTTGGGGGCGTCTGGAAATTCTTTATAAATAGCTTTATTAAATCCTCTAAGGCCCTCAGTACCCTCGAATGTATATGTACCTTCCACTGGTCCTTCAATTGGCCCTTCACTAATGGCATCTAATACTTCAATGAATGTAGTGGCTGACGCAGGGACATCGATAGGGTTACCTTGAGCATCAAGAATGTTAATAAGACCTTCTGGGTCTTCCACAGGTTTTGATGATCCTATTATTGCAAATGGTATATCTTTTAAATTATAATCTGTCATCCAAATAATCTTGCTACATTGGTTAATGATCTATCAGTGGGAGTAAACAAAGTCCTCAGTTCCAAAGCTTCAACTTCTTCTGGCGTATATGCTTTTGAATTAAAATGCGTAAAACTTCCAGCGATATACAAATTACCATCTGATGATGGAAGGTCTTTTCTGTATTTTGCTAATTGTATATGACCGTCAGGACCACTATCATTTAATACAGGTTTAGGATTGAATTTTTTATCTATAGTCCCATCTTCAAGAACCGCAAAAATGTTTTTAGTTGTTATTGATGTTTCTGAGTTAGCGTCTTTAAATAACCCACCAATAATAAGTCTATCACCGTCAGCATTACCAGCAATAGTTCGTACTGATGGGTTGTCAGTAGATCTAGGAAGTCCATCGCGAGTAATAGGGGTTGATCCAGAACCCATTTGCTCATTAACTGGGAGCATATGTATTTGGTCTTGATCAGAAGCAGTAAATGTAAAATTAAAATTAGTATCTAACGCACCAGTGTCTTTATTCACTCTGATTAGATTTGTATATGTAACAGAATCTTGTGTAAATTCAAACTCGCCACCAATAACTAGCCAGCCATTAAATAGTTCAACGCTCCATATAGTATCTCCAACCTCCCATCCTAAAGCTGCAACAGCAGAATTAAATGTGGTATCTGCCACTGGTGTTGCCGCTGTGCTATATTTAACTAAATATCCATCCTCGCCAGCAATAAACATATATTCCGTACCATCAACAGTTCCAGTTGTAATTGCATGTATTATTTTAGAAGGGTTTGGATTAAAAGATTCTAAAGAGCCATTGGTATTTAATCTCGCAAAGTTTGATTGAGATACGCCATCGATTTCTGTAAATTCACCACCTATTAATACCTTGCCATCATCTTGTACATCAATAGACCATACAATATTATTCGGTTGTGGGTGAGTAAAAATATCTGCCGCGTGATCATTAGCATTATTTATTTTTCCATCAGCTTCAATACATAATAAATTAACTGCTTTTGTATAATCTCCATCTTTTTTCTTTACTAAAGTAACGTCAGTATAAAAAGCTTTAAACGCGCCCCCTACAAAAACACGATTATTAACTCTATCAGTTTTAATAGAATTAACTGATGCTGACACATTTCC
>JADHLZ010000041.1 GCA_016780345.1 Flavobacteriaceae bacterium
TTCTAAATTTAATTATAAAGGTAGTTCTTTAATTCTTTTAAAACCCTCAACATATGTAAATCTTAGTGGAAAAGCTGTAAGCTATTGGCTCAAAAAAGAAAAAATTGATATTAGAAATTTACTTGTTATTTCTGATGACTTGAACTTAGATTTTGGAACTATTCGAATTAAAAGTAAAGGTTCCGATGGAGGTCATAATGGACTTAAAAATATAACTCAAATACTCAATACTTCCAATTATACAAGATTTCGTTTTGGAATTGGTGGGAATTTTAAAAAAGGAAGACAATCTGATTACGTTCTTTCTAAATGGAATGATAATGAAATATCAGAATTCATCTTATTAGAATCAAGTTTTGTTGAAATTATAAAGTCCTTTATTACTAACGGAGTTGATGTCACAATGAATAAATTTAATAGATAATTGATGAAAAGTTTTAATAGTATTGAAAATTTTTCTTCAAACAAACAAACAATATTAACCATTGGAACTTTTGATGGTGTTCATCTGGGCCATCAAAGGATTTTAAAAAAACTTCTAAAAGAATCCTTTAATAACGACTTACAGTCAACTGTTTTAACTTTCTTTCCACATCCTCGAACTATTTTAAACCCCTCTGAACCATTGAAACTAATCAATTCAATCGACGAGAGAATTGAGCTTTTTAAAAGAAGTCGTGTTGAAAATTTAATAATCCATTCATTTGATAAAAAATTCTCTGAATATGATCCAGAAAAATATGTTTCTGAAATTTTAGTTCAAAAACTAAATGCCAAAATTATATTGATTGGGCACGATCATAAATTTGGCAGAAATAGGTCTGCAGATATTAACGATCTTATTGAATTTGGAAAAAAGTATGACTTTAATGTTTTAGAAATTAAAGCAGAAGAATTGAACGATATTGCGATCAGTTCGACAATAATTAGAAATTCATTAAATAATGGAAAAATCAATAATGCAAATACTTATTTAGGTTATGATTTTTCTATTTCAGGAATTGTAATAAAGGGAAATAAAATTGGAAAAACTATTGGATTTCCAACCGCTAATATTGAAGTTGATTTTGAAGATAAATTAATTCCAAAAAATGGAGTTTACTTGGTATACTCTTATATCAATAACAAAAAGTTTTTTGGTATGATGAATATTGGCATAAAACCTACAATTAATGAAAATAAAAAATCTATTGAAGTAAATTTATTTGATTTCAATGAAAATTTATATGGTAAGCCAATCCGTGTTCATTTAACTGAGTTTTTAAGAGATGAAGTTAAATTTGATTCTTTAGAACAATTAAAAGGTCAACTTGAAAAAGATCAATTAATGTGTAATTATTTAATAAACCATTAACTTTATAAAAAAATCTAATGCTTTTAATTTCTGATATAAACAATAATTTAGATAAAATAAACTCATCATTATTAAAAAGAAATATTGATGTAAAAGATAAGCTATTAGAAATTTTAGATGCTGATAAATTAAGACGATCTACTCAATCAGAACTCGATGGTATTTTAGCTGAATCTAACAAACTAGCCAAGGAAATTGGCAATTTATTTAAAAGCGGTGAAGCTGAAAAAGCAACAAAACTAAAAGAAAAAGCTAGCTCTTTAAAGCCCAAAAGTAAACTTCTTTTTGAAAAACTATCTGAAATTAATGAAAAGCTTAATTCAATTTTGCTAGATATTCCAAATGTGCCAAACGATTTAGTACCTTCTGGAGCAAGTGAAGAAGATAATTTAGAAGTCTTTAAACACGGAGAGATTCCTGTATTACATAAAAATGCTATTCCTCATTGGGAATTAGCTTCAAAGTTTGATATAATAGATTTTGATCTTGGAAACAAAATAACTGGGGCTGGTTTTCCTGTTTATAAAAATAAAGGAGCTAAACTGCAAAGAGCTTTAATTAATTACTTTATTGATAAAAATATAGAAGCTGGATATAAAGAAATTCAAGTTCCAATATTAATTAACGAAGATTCTGGAACAGGTACTGGTCAGCTTCCAGATAAAGAGGGCCAAATGTACCATGTGACTGGTGATAATCTATATTTAGCACCAACCGCTGAAGTCCCTCTTACTAATATCTTTAGAAACTCAATAATTAAATCATCAGATCTTCCTATTTGTTTAACCAGCTACACTCCATGTTTTAGAAGGGAGGCTGGAAGTTACGGTTCTCATGTTAGAGGATTAAACAGACTACATCAATTTGACAAAGTTGAAATTGTAAGAATTGAAAAAGCCGAAAATTCTTATAATGCTCTAGAAGAAATGATAGATCATGTAAAAAGCATTTTAAAAGAACTTGAACTTCCCTTTAGAATTTTAAGATTATGTGGTGGAGACCTTGGTTTTACATCATGCTTGACTTACGATTTTGAAGTTTATTCTGCTGCCCAAGAAAAATGGCTTGAAGTAAGTTCTGTCTCAAATTTTGAAACATTTCAATCCAATAGATTAAAATTAAGAATTGATGATAATGGAAATAAAAAATTAGCACATACGTTAAATGGAAGCTCTCTTGCTCTTCCTAGAATTGTTGCATGTATTTTAGAAAATTTTCAAACTGAATCTTCAATTAAAATTCCCAAAGTTTTGGTAAACTATACAGGTTTTGAAGAAATCTAAATCATTAGTAAAACCAAAAAAAAATTTAGGACAACATTTTCTCAAAAGTTCAGATGTTGCAAAAAAAATTGTTGATTGTTTAAATACTAAAAATATAAGTTCCATTTTGGAGATTGGACCTGGAATGGGTATCCTCACTGAACACATAATTAATTTAAGTAAAAAATCTTATTTCATAGAAATTGATAAAGAATCGGCAACTTATTTGAAAGAAAAATTTAAACAAATTGAGGATAATATTGTTGAGAAAGATTTTTTGAAAATTGATTTGAAAAACTTTAAATCTCCGATTGGAGTTATTGGAAATTTTCCTTACAATATATCTTCTCAAATTATTTTCAAAGTAATTGATAATAGAAATCTGGTAGACAAAGTGGTTGGAATGTTTCAACTTGAAGTAGCCAAAAGGATTTGTGAAAATCCAGGAACTAAATCATATGGTATAATTTCTGTTTTAGTTCAAGCTTTTTATGAAACTAAGTTTGAATTTATGCTTGAGCCTGAATACTTTAATCCTCCTCCAAAAGTTGATTCAGGAGTAATCTCTTTGAAAAGAAGAAAAGAAAAAAGTTTGAACTGTAACGAAAACTTATTTTTTAAAATTGTAAAATTATCTTTTCAACAAAGAAGAAAAACTCTTAGAAATAGTTTAAAAATTTTTAATTTAAGTAATAATATAAAAGAAGATGTTATCTTTGATAAGCGTCCTGAAACGTTAAGTGTTAAAGATTTTGTTCACCTAACTAATATTATTGCTAATGAAAACATTTCAGCTTAGCGAAAATTTATTAAACAGAATTTCCGATTTAATTGAAGAAAAAAAAGACACTCAATTAATAAAATTAGTTAAGGATATTCATTTTGCCGATATGGCTGAAATTATAAATGAATTAAATCAAGATCAGGGAACTTATTTAATTAAACTTTTTGATAGTCAAAAAACATCAGACATACTCACAGAGTTAGACGAGGATGTAAGAGAAAAAATATTAAAAGAACTTTCTGTTAAAGAAATTGCAGATGAAATCGAGGAGTTAGACAGTGACGATGCAGCCGATATCCTAGGAGAACTTTCAGATGAAAGAAAAAGGGAAGTAATTTCAGAAATTTCAGATAATAATTTAGTAGATGATCTTAAAGAACTTTTATCATATGATGAAGATTCAGCGGGGGGACTGATGGCCAAAGAATTAGTAAAAGCAAACGAAAATTGGTCGGTTACGAAATGCTTAAAAGAAATTAAAAAACAAGGTGAAAATGTAACAAGAGTACATTCAATTTATGTTATAGACGATAAAGAGAAATTAATAGGACGTTTATCGTTAAAAGATTTAATTGCCTCTCCTAATAAAAAATTAATCAAAGATATTTACATTCCTCAAGTTGACTCTGTAGATGTTAACGAAGATGGTGAAGAAGTTGCAAAAATCATGTCTAAATACGATTTAGAAGCCATTCCTGTAGTAAATAAAAGAAAACAGTTAGTTGGAAGAATTACAATTGATGATATTGTTGATTTAATTAAGTATGAGGCAGAAGAAGATTACTTATTAGCAGCTGGAGTTCAGGGAGATGTTGAAGCTGATGATTCTATATACGAACTTACAAAAGCTAGATTACCATGGTTGTTTTTAGGATTAATAGGTGGACTTGGTAGTGTTTTTATTTTAGAGGGGTTTGAAGAAGTTATGAGTCATCCAAGCTATAAGACTTTATTTTTCTTCACTCCACTTATTGCAGCAATGGCAGGTAATGTTGGCGTTCAGTCCTCTGCAATTATTGTTCAGGGACTTGCTAATGATATAGTTAAAGGAAGTTTAATCAATAGGCTCTTAAAAGAATTAGGGCTTAGCTTAATTAATGGAATAATTTTAGGAGTTTTTACTATCATTTTTGGATTAATTATTGACTTGCCATTAAACCTTAGTATTACTATATCATTATCAATGCTATGCGTTATTGTTGTAGCAGCTCTAATCGGGACTTCTATTCCAATTATATTAGACAAAAGAGGAATTGATCCAGCTATTGCTACTGGCCCTTTCATAACAACTAGTAATGATATTTTTGGAATTTTTCTATTTTTCTACATCGCTAAAATCATATTAGGGTTTTAATAATGCAAATACTTCATCTAGACAGTAATCATCCTCTTTTAGCTGATGAATTAGAAAAAATTGGCTTTAAAAATCACTTTGATCTGGAATCTTCAAAAAGTGAAATTGAAAAAAAAGTATCTAATTATTTTGGGATAATAATAAGAAGTAGAATTTCAATTGACAAATTCTTTATAAATAAATGTAGAAAATTAAAATTTATAGCAAGAATTGGTTCTGGAACTGAAAATATTGATGTTGAATATGCTGAATCTAAAAATATCCATATCATATCGACACCTGAGGGTAATTCAAATGCAGTTGGAGAACATGCCCTTGGAATGCTGTTGAGTTTAACTAATAAAATCACCTCATCAAATAATGAAACTAAAGATAAAATATGGGAAAGAGAATTAAATCGAGGTTATGAACTAAAAAATAAAACCATTGGGCTAATTGGATATGGTCATACAGGTAAAAGTTTTGCTAGAAAATTAAAAGGATTAGGAGTTAAAATTATTTTTCATGATCTAAATAAGATTAAAAAAAATAATGATGCTATTCAAGTATCATTGAGAGAGATTAAAGAGCATTCGGATGTAATTAGTCTTCATGTTTCGATGACTGAAGAATCTAAAGGTCTTATTAATTCAAATTTTATAAATAGCTGTAAGAAACCTTTTTGGTTTATTAATACCTCTAGAGGAAATTGTGTAATTACAAAAGATCTTGTTGAAGGTCTAAAATGTGGAAAAATTCTTGGAGCAGGATTAGATGTATTAGAATATGAAAAAAAATCATTTGAGAAACTATCAACTGTTTATACAGAACCCCTAAAATACTTGATTAATTCTAAGAATGTTATTATAACTCCCCACATTGCAGGTTGGTCAAAAGAAAGTAAAATTAAACTAGCTAAAGTTGCAGTAAAAAAAATCAAAAAACTAATTAAAATTAAATGAAAAACATTTTAATTCTATGCACAGGTAATTCATGTAGAAGTCAAATTGCACACGGATATTTTAAATTATTTTCTAATAATCGAGCTAATATATTTAGCGCTGGTATAGAAACACATGGATTAAATAAAAATGCAGTTAAGACTATGAAAAGAGATGGTATTGATATATCTAATCATACTTCAAACTTGATTTCAGAATATTTAGAAATTAAGTTTGATTTTATTATTACAGTTTGTGATCATGCTAATGAAAACTGTCCTTATATACCATCAAAAAATGCTATAAGAATACATAAAAATTTTTCTGATCCGTCAAAAATCATTAATTCAACTGACGTCGATAAAGATTTTGATCTATGTAGAAATGAAATAAAAAAATTTACACAAAATTTTTACAAGGAAAATTTTGATTAATCAACTACAAGCTGAAGTGTTTCGCTGGTTCTTTGTTCCAATAATAGCCTATTATTTTTTAAAATTTCTTTTGCAGAATTTTCATTAAAATGTCTTATTGTAAATAAACTTACATTTTCAGTGTATTCTACTTTAAAAGTAGCTTTAAGAATTGATAAAAGCTCTTTTAATCTATAATACTTATCAAACACACAAACTGAAAAACTAATTGCTGAGTTTTGAATTAAATCAACTTTCATTTTGTTTTCATGAAGTATTTGAAAAATATCACTAATATTATCCTCAACAATGAATGAAAAATCTAGTGATGAAAGCTTTAATAAACAAAGATTTCTTTTTACAATAAAACATGGTATTTCAGGATCAATTTTAGACCCTCTGGATATTACTGTTCCCTTAGATAATGGATCCAAAAATGATTTAACATAAAGTGGAATTTCTTTCTTTTGTAAAGGCTGAAGTGTTTTGGGATGAATTACTGAAGCTCCATAAAAAGCTAATTCAATAGCTTCTGTATACGAAATTTTCTTCAGTAGTTTGGGATTTTTAAAAACTCTTGGATCTGCATTTAAAACACCCGGAACATCCTTCCAAATTGTTACCGATTCTGCATTTAAACAATATGCAAAGATTGCAGCAGAATAATCTGATCCTTCACGACCAAGAGTTGTGTTAAAATTATTTTCATCACTTCCAATGAAACCTTGGGTAATATTCAAAACAGAGTTGTTAATATTATTAGTAATAGAATTCTGAGTGACTTCCCAATTTAAGTTAGCGTCTCTGTATTTTGAGTCTGTTTTAATTAACAATCTAGCATCGATCCAGTTTGATTTTATATTAACATAATTTAAATAAGAACTAATAATTTTAGAAGATAGTATTTCCCCAAAACTTACAACTTGATCGTATACAAAAGAATAATTAGGAGATTTGTTTCTACTCAAGAAAACCTTCAAATTTTCTAAAATATCTTTGACTTCAGAAAATATTGGATTATTACTTTCCAAAAAAAGTTCAGACAAAATTTTATTATGAAAATCATAGATTTGATTTAATGAATAACTTAACTCTTGCTTATTTTCAAAATAATTTTTTACAACTAACTCAAAAGAATTAGTTGTTTTGCCCATTGCTGAAACCACAATAAGAGTTTGATCTTTACCAGACTTTTCTAAAATTTTAACTAAATTTTTTACTCCCTCTGCATCCTTAACTGATGCTCCACCAAATTTAAATATCTTCATTACTATTGATAAAATTTTTGATTGCTAATTCGTTCATTTGGGCAATCCGCCACTCTCTTGAGACATTTGCTCCATTACTTTTATAAAAATTAATAGCATCAATATTCCAATCTAAAACGGCCCATTCAATTCTTCTTACCCCCTTTTTATTTGAAAACTTAATAAAATGAGAAAAAAGAGCTAATCCAACTCCTTTTCCTCTTTGGGATTTTGTTACAATCAAATCTTCCAAGTGCATAGTTGGTCCCTTCCATGTGGAATATCTTGGATAACCAAGGCACATACCAACAATTTGATTATCAATTTCAGCTACAAAACAAGAAAATAAAGATTTGACTCCAAAACCATCATTAATTAAATC
>JADHLZ010000042.1 GCA_016780345.1 Flavobacteriaceae bacterium
AATCTTCCAAGTGCATAGTTGGTCCCTTCCATGTGGAATATCTTGGATAACCAAGGCACATACCAACAATTTGATTATCAATTTCAGCTACAAAACAAGAAAATAAAGATTTGACTCCAAAACCATCATTAATTAAATCTTTAGAACTAATTACAACAGCATCAGGTTCTTTTTCAAAAACAGCAAGTTCTTTAATCAAATTTAGAACCTGATTCATATCCTCTTTTTTTGCTTCTCTAACTTTGATACTCATAATTATAGGATCACAAATTTAATCTAAAGACTTAAATATTCAATAAATGATATAAAGTATAACATTTTTATAGATATTTGTTACAATGAAAAAAGGAGTTATTACTCCATATTTATCAAATTCAAACAAGTCTTTGAACATTCAAAAGCTTGAAAACCTTATTGTAAAAAATCAACAACATCTATTATTAAAAGGACTTTATGGTTCTTCTAAATCCTTTTTTATAAAAGAAATTTTTAAAAATTTTGAATATAATATTTTATGGATTTTAGATAATAAAGAAAATGCTGGATATCATTATGGAGATTTAGAAAGTTTTTATGATAAAAAAGAGTTTTATTTTTATCCTAGTAGCTACAATAGAGAAAATAATTTTAAAAAAACAAGTTCTCAAAATATTTTTAGAAGAACTGAATTTATAAGAAATTACCATAATAATAAAAACATTACTGTAACATACCCTGATGCTTTATTTGAAAAAATAATCATTAACAAAGAACTTAAAAAAAGAAAAATAAATTTAAAAGTTAATGACATCTTAAGTTTAGAAACTTTCAACGAAAGACTTTTTGATCTAAATTTTGAAAGAGTTGATTTTGTTGTTGAGCCAGGAAATTTTTCTGTAAGAGGGGGAATTGTTGATGTTTTTTCATTTTCTAATGATTTCCCATATAGAATTGAATTCTTTGATGATGAGATTGAAAGCATTAGAGATTTCGAAATAGAATCTCAACTCTCAAAAAAGAATTTTAATTCAATAGAAATTTTAGGGGATTTGGAAAATAAAGACATTGATTGTGAAAGACAAAGCATTTTTGATTTTATCAACCTAAATACTATCGTAATTTGTGAAAGTATTGAGTTGTTAAAAAACTCATTATCTAAATCTTACGACAAACTAAATCAAATTAGTTTAAATAAAATTGAAAACATATTTTACAATGGAGATTTATTGTCAAATGATTTAAAAAAATTTAAAATCATTGAGTTAAATCGAACTGACAAAAAGATCCCTCAAATTAAATTTAGTATAGGTCAACAACCTGCTTTCAACAAAAAGTTTAAACTATTAATTGAAAACATTAACTCTCTACACGAAAAAGATTACGCTATTAAAATTTTTTGTAGTAATAAAACACAAATAAAAAGATTTCATGATATTTTCCAATTAAATAATTTGAGCTTCAATCCGATATTAATCGACAAAGCAATTTATAAAGGATATATTGATCACGATAAAAAACAAGTTTGTTATTCAGATCATGAAATTTTCGAAAGATACCATAAATTCAATCTTAAGGATGGATTTAAATCTAACAGGAAATTAAATTTAAAAGAGTTAAATCATTTAGAAATAGGTGATTATGTTACTCATATTGATCACGGAATAGGAATCTTTGGAGGTCTAAAAAAAATAGATGTAAATGGAAAAACTCAAGAAGCTATTAAATTAACCTATGGTGAAAGAGATACCCTGTATGTAAGTATTCATTTAATACATAAAATATCAAAATACAATGGTAAAGATGGAACTAAACCAAGAATTTATAAGCTTGGTTCTGGCGCATGGAACAAGATTAAGTTAAAAGCTAAAAAAAGAGTAAAAGAAGTTGCTTTTAACTTAATTGAAGCTTATGCAAAAAGAAAAATGAAAAAGGGTTTTGTATATGGACCAGATTCATCAATGCAACATGAGCTTGAAGCCTCTTTTTTATACGAGGATACTACTGATCAAATTAAATCAACTAGCGACGTAAAGAATGACATGGAAAGTCCACAACCAATGGATAGGCTGATATGTGGAGATGTTGGATTTGGCAAAACTGAAATAGCTATTAGAGCAGCTTTTAAGGCAATAGATAACAATAAGCAAGTTGTAGTTCTAGTTCCAACAACTGTTTTAGCATTTCAACACTTTAAAACGTTTTCTACAAGACTTAAAAACTTTCCAGTAACAATAGATTATTTAAATAGATTTAGAACTTCAAAAGAAAAAAACACGATTGTTGAGGAATTAAATAATGGAAGAATTGATCTTATCATTGGAACTCATCAAATTATGAATACTAAAATTCATTTTAAAAATCTTGGGTTACTAATTGTTGATGAAGAACAGAAATTTGGAGTTGGTGTAAAAGAAAAAATACGTTCGCTTAAAGAAAATATTGATGTTTTGACCTTGACAGCTACTCCAATTCCAAGAACATTACAATATAGTTTAATGTCTGCAAGAGATTTATCTATTATAAACTCTCCTCCTCAAAACAGATATCCAATTGAAAGTAATGTTATTTCATTTGATGAAAACACAATTAGAGATGCAATAAACTTTGAAATAAATAGAGATGGGCAAGTGTTTTTTGTTCACAACAGAATTGAAAGTATTGATGAAGTTAAGAATATGATTTTAAGATTAGTTCCCTCAGCTCATGTTGCTGTTGTTCATGGTAAGTTAGATGGGAAAACTCTTGAAAAAACCATGCTAGAATTTATCGATGGAGAATATGATGTTCTAGTTTCTACAACAATTATTGAAAGTGGTTTAGATGTTCCAAATGCAAATACTATTTTCATTAATAATGCTCATAATTTCGGGTTAAGTGATTTACATCAAATGAGAGGAAGGGTTGGCAGGAGTAATAAAAAAGCATTTTGTTATTTTATAACCACATCTATGGCGTCAATGACTAATGAAGCAAGGAAAAGAATTGAAGCTATAGAAAGACATACTGAACTAGGTTCAGGATTTCATATCGCAATGAAAGATTTAGAAATCAGAGGAGCTGGAGACCTATTAGGTGCTGAACAAAGTGGTTTTATAAATGATATAGGTTTTGAAACCTATCAAAAAATATTAACTGAAGCTGTAGAGGAATTAAAAAATAAAGAATTTAATGAGCTTTTTGAAAACGATAATAATTCATCCATTAGTCTTTCTAATTTCAAAATTGATACTGACCTGGAAATTCTATTTCCAGACAACTATATTAACAATGTAAATATTCGATTAAACCAATATCAAAGATTGTCTGAAATAAAAACAATTGATGAATTAAACTTATTTGAAATTGAACTTGAGGACAGATTTGGAAAATTACCATTAACATCAAAAGAATTATTGAAGTCTGTAAACCTTAAATTTTTAGGAATTGAAAATGGATTTGAAAAAATCATTTTGAAAAATGACAAAATGATCTGTCAATTTATTAGTGATAAAAACGATCTATTATACAAAAACCAAAAATTTGAAAAAATTTTAAATAGCATTCATAGTAATAATAAAATTTGTCAACTAAAAGAAAAAAAATCTGCTTCTGGAGATAGACTTTTGCTTGTTTTTCAAGAAGTATATAGTGTTGAAGACGCTTTAGAATGCTTAAAGATTTTTTAAGTCTTTAATAACTTTAAAAGCTTTATCTACTTGATTCTCATTTACAAGAATAGTGAATTCATTTGAAGTTGAAATGACCTCATAGATATTGATCCCTTCCCAAGAGAGTCTTTGAAAAACGAAATAATAAACACCAGGAATTGAAATATTTTCTGAAGGTAATTTTATTGAAATTGATGATAGATTTTCATGTTTTGAAAATAAAATTTCGTTTTTTAAAACCTCTTCTACCAAAGAAATTAAATTGCCACTTACGACTATATTACATTCGTTTACTCCTCTTGAAGAGGTATAAAAATCATCCTTGTTATCAACTTTTGCTAATAATTTTGCCTGATTGCTTAATAAAGTGTCTGATACTTTAAAATTATAATCTACTAAAGAAGATCTCACAGTAATATCTCCAATATTTTTGATGATTTTTAAAATTTTAAAAGTTGTTCTAAATTCTAATTCATTTGAAAGTCTTTTTAAAGCCATTACAATAGCTCCATATTTTACTTCTTTTTTTAAAGAAACCTCTATATCAGATTTTATAATCCTTGACAATGAAGTTAAATTAATTATTCCTTGAGATAATGCTGAAATTAAAAATGGCTTAGATTTAATGTAATCTTCAACTGCTGATGATATTGTTTTCATATTAACACAAATATACACTGATTTTGAAGTGTTACAAATAAAACAAAAACTTAAATATATAACACAAGTAATTTATTTACTTCTCTAATTCTGTTAGAATAAATGAGTATTTTTGTTAAAATTTAAAAAAAGTTGATAAAAAAGAGATATACCGTTACTGCTGCATTACCTTATGCCAATGGACCAATACATATAGGTCATCTAGCAGGAGCTTATGTCCCTGCAGATATATTTTCAAGATATTTAAGACTATGTAATCATGATGTAGCTTTTATATGCGGAAGCGATGAACATGGAGCTGCAATTCCAATAAGGGCAAAAAAAGATGGTATTTCTCCTCAAGAAGTAATAGATAAATACCACTTGTTAATTAAAAAATCTTTCTCTGATTTTGGTATTTCATTTGATAATTATTCAAGAACATCTTCAAAGATACATCACGAAACAGCTAAAGAATTCTTTAAAGATTTGCATTCAAAAAATGTTTTTATTGAAAAGGAATCTGAACAACTTTACGATGAGGCTGAGAATCAATTTTTAGCTGATAGATATGTTGAGGGAGAATGTCCTAAATGCGGATTTAAAGAAGCCTACGGAGATCAGTGTGAAAGTTGCGGTTCAAGCTTGAATGCTACTGATTTAATTAATCCAAGATCAAAACTAAGTGGGAACAAACCTGTGTTTAAAAAAACTAAACATTGGTTTTTACCACTTGATAATTTTGAATCTTTTTTAAAAAAATGGTTTCTTAAGGATAATAAAGACAAATGGAAAATAAATGTATTAGGACAGGTAAAATCATGGATTAATGAGGGTCTAAAACCAAGAGCAATAACAAGAGATTTGGATTGGGGAGTTCCTGTTCCTCTTAATGAAGCTAAGAACAAAGTTCTATACGTATGGTTTGACGCTCCAATTGGATATATTTCTTCAACAAAGGAGTGGGCTTTATTAACTAATAAAGATTGGAAACCGTACTGGAAAGATCCTGAAACTAAATTAGTTCATTTTATTGGAAAAGATAATATTGTATTTCATTGCATAATTTTTCCTTCAATTTTAAAAGCATCTGAAGACTATATTCTTCCTGATAATGTTCCGGCTAATGAATTTTTAAATTTAGAGGGAAGAAAAATTTCAACTTCAAAAAACTGGGCCATTTGGCTTCATGAATATTTACTGGATTTTCCTGAAATGCAAGATATCTTAAGATATTGTTTAACTTCAAATGCTCCTGAAAATAAAGACAACGATTTTACATGGAAAGATTTTCAAGCAAAAAACAACAATGAACTAGTAGCCATTTTTGGAAATTTCATAAACAGAGTTGTTGTGTTAACTCATAAATATTTTGAAGGAAATAGTCCCGATAAAATAGAAATAAATGATTCTGACAAAGAAATTTTACAAGAAATATATAAGTATCCAAAACTAATTGGAGAATTAATAGAAAACTACAAATTCAGAGATGCTGCAAATACTTTAATCGATCTAGCGAGGGTTGGAAACAAATTTTTAGCAGACCAAGAACCTTGGAAACTTTTCAAAACAGGGGACTTAGAAAGAGTGAAAACAATAATGAATATCTCTTTACAAATTTGTGCAATTTTAGGTCTAGTCTGCGACCCATTTATGCCTTCAACTTCAAAAAAATTAAAAAGTATTTTAAATTTAGGACATATTTCTTGGAAAGATATTTCTTTAGAAAACCCTATAAACCTTAATAGGATTAATAAGGCTGAACTCATTTTTAGAAAAATTGAGGATGAAGAGATAGAAAGACAACTTCAAAAACTAAATGAAGCAAAATAAAATTGGTATACTTGGATGTGGATGGCTTGGTTTTCCATTGGCTAAAAATTTAATTAAGCAAGGATTTAAAATCAAGGGATCAACAACTAATAAAGAAAAAATTAAGTCTTTAGAAAAAGAAAACATAGAACCGTATTTGATAGAAATCGGAGAAAATAAAGATTCAAAATCTCTAGATTCATTTTTAGAAAAATTAGATATCCTTATTTTAAATATTCCTCCTAAACTAAGATCCAATATTAAATCTAACTACTTTGAAAAAGTTAAATTTATAAAAAACTCAAAAAATTTTGATAAAGTTAAACACCTTGTATTCATTAGTAGTACATCGGTTTACGGATCAAAACAAGGAAAAATAAATTCCAAAACCATACCCGTTCCAGATTCAAAAAGCGGCAAAGAAATTTTAAAAGTCGAACAACTATTTAAAGAAGAAAATAACACTATTATAAGGTTTGGCGGTTTAATAGGTAATAAAAGAAATCCATTAAAATATTTAAAGGAAAAAAACGAAATATTAAATCCAGAGGCATTAATAAATTATATTCATTTAAATGATTGTATCGGAATAATTAATTCTATTATTGAAAAAAATATTTGGGGAAAAACATTTATAGGAGTTTCTCCATATCATCCTTCCAAAAAAGAATATTATGACAAATTATGCACCGAAAAGAATTTAAATAAGTTAAATTTTTCAAGTAAAGAAACTACAGTCAATAAAGAAATAAATGATGAAAACATTTTGAAGATCTTAAATTATAAATTTAAAAATCCTAAATTTAATTGAGTAACAGCTTTTCATTATCAACATTTGATAATTCATAATTTACTGCATTAACAAATGCATTATATGAAAAAAAAATATCTTTAAGTTGATCTTTAAACTTATTAGTATTATTAAACATGTTTTCAGAATTTAATTTTAAAATGTCGGTTTTTAAAACCCTAAATCTTCCAATAATTTGAGGATGATTTAATTGAAAAGGAACAATTTTATCACTAATCTTTATAATATCACTTTTCAAAGTTGAAAGGATGTAATTAACTTCTCTTGAATCTGACACATTAATATTTTTAACATTATAAATTAGGGATATTTCATTCCACTGATTAATAACATCTGAGTGTTTTTCATCAAAATCTACTAAAATGGGTAAACTATCAGAAATAAAAATATTTAATTCGTTGTAATCAAAAAAATTAGATGTCTTTAAATCTTTTTTTACGTTAGAACAGCCAACAAAAAAAACACAAAAAAAAACATATATAATCTTCATAGCTAAATAACAAGAGAACTCTAATTTACTTAAATTAATTATATGTTATTGATAGTTAATGTGTTTAATGATATATTTAATTTTTAAACTAGGCTAAAAATCTTTTAACGAAATATCTATTATGTTAATTATTGATAAACCTTAACAAAGTCTATTTCCATAGAATCACTTGTGAAACTTGAA
>JADHLZ010000014.1 GCA_016780345.1 Flavobacteriaceae bacterium
GACAAAAACAAAATAAATCCTAGATATTGATCAAATTCAAACATATTATATATTATTGATCTTCAAATATAAATCAAAGTAATCATCTTGAAAAATATTTGATAACAAATAATTATAAATGTTAATGTTAAGCATTATTACTAAATTTGTACAATATTTTTAAGCAATGAACTTTAGAATTGAAAAAGACACTATTGGTGAAGTAAAAGTAAAAAAAGATGCTTTGTGGGGACCACAAACTGAGAGATCAATTAACAATTTTAAAATTGGCAAAGCAGGCTCTATGCCTATTGAAATAATTCATGCTTTTGCAATATTAAAAAAAGCAGCAGCTATATCTAACTTTGATTTGGGAGTTTTAAGTAAAGAAAAAATGAAACTAATATGCTTAGTGTGTGACGAAATTTTAGATAACAAACACAATAATGAGTTTCCTCTTGTGATATGGCAAACTGGATCAGGTACCCAAACCAATATGAACATTAATGAGGTTATTTCTAATAGAGCTCATCAAATTAGCGGAAATAAACTTGGAGAAGGAATTAAAGTTTTATCTCCTAACGATGATGTAAACATGTCTCAATCATCAAATGACACTTTCCCTACTGCAATGCATATTGCTACTTATAAAAAACTAATTGAAAGTACAATCCCTAATCTAGAAGAATTTAAATTAACTTTACTTAAAAAATCTAATGAGTTTAAAGATATTATTAAAATAGGAAGAACTCATTTAATGGATGCTACTCCTATTACCTTAGGACAAGAATTTTCTGGTTATTATTCTCAATTGGATCATGGCATATTATCTTTAGAAAACTCATTGACACATTTATCAGAGCTTGCACTTGGGGCTACTGCTGTCGGAACAGGACTAAATTCACCAAAAGGATACGATAAACTAGTATCAAAATATATTTCAGATCTTACTGGAATTAGTTTTATTCCCGCAAAAAATAAATTTGAATCTATAGCTAGCCATGATGCTATGGTTGAAACTCATGGTGCTCTTAAATTAATTGCAAATTCGGTAAATAAAATTGCAAACGATATAAGAATGATGGCTAGCGGACCGAGATCAGGAATTGGTGAAATTATTATTCCATCTAACGAGCCAGGAAGTTCAATAATGCCTGGAAAAGTTAATCCAACACAATGTGAAGCGTTGTCTATGGTTTGTGCACAAATAATTGGAAATGACGTAACTGTAACTATTAGTGGAATGCAGGGCCACTACGAGCTAAATGTGTTTAAACCTGTAATAGTTGCTAATGTATTAGAATCACTAACCCTTCTATCTGATGCTGTTAAAAGTTTTAATGACAATTGTTTAAAAGGAATAAAAGCAAATACAAAAAAAATTAAAGAATTACTTGATAATTCTTTAATGCTTGTAACTGCTTTAAACAGTAAAATTGGATACTATAAATCAGCAGAGATTGCAAATATTGCCCACAAAAATGGAATTACATTAAAAGAAGCCGCACTAAAAACAGGATATGTTTCTGAAAAAGAATTTGACTCATGGGTAAAACCTGAAGATATGATTGGGAATACTTAATAAATAAAAATTATTAATTATTCTATGATTGACAGTTCATTTTTTAAAACATTAAAGAAAAAAATAACTGAATAAATATTTAATCATCTAAAGATTTGGTTCTATTTAATTACAAAATTGTAAATCTTAAATCATCTTTAATAGTCATTTTTTAGAATTTTATATAATTTATTGTTAATTATATACTCATTTTTACAGTCCAAAGATTGAATTAGTAAACTAGAGAAAGGAACTAACTGAACTAGAAAAAGAAAAAATAATTTATTTAACTAATTCTAAATTATGCATTATTATTAGTGAATTGATTGATGAATTAGAAAAATATTACTTTTTTGAAACAGAATTTTAAAAAATATTTGTAGTTCTTACAAAATAGCTAATATTAGAATCCTTTTAAACTCTAATTGTTTAAAATTTCGAGTTAAACTCTTCCTTTTAAAGCAGTAAATGCCCATCCAATACATATAAATCCTATTCCAACAAAACTAAATCCTATTGCGTATTCTGTATATTTTAAAATACCTAGAATAATAAGAATTATTCCAATAATTGTTAAAATTAAAGAAGCTATGCTAAAAATTCCATTTTTATTTAAAGCCATATGATATGTTGTTAAATATCTATATAATTTTTATATGAATATGTTAAAATATATATAAAATTCAATTTATATTTCCAATCAATTTATCCTTCCAATCAGTCCACTTATATTTTTTTGAAAAATAAAAAAGTAATAATGGGTAAATAATTGCAGTTGAAAATAAAGACATATGCATTACATTAGGTTCTCCTATGTATTTAAAAATTGAACTTGTTTGAAAAACAGTCCAATCCGAAGTTACTGTTAATGCAATTATTAAATTATTTCCTGAATGAAACCCTAAAGCTAATTCCATTCCCTCATCCATTAATGTTATAATTCCTAAAAACAAACCAGTTGCTATATAATGAACTAATAAAATTGATCCTATTTTCATTATTTCAGGATTGTAATAATGTAACATTCCAAATGAAAAAGAGGTTAGAAAAAGAGGAACCCATTTATTTTTTGCCAAAACACCCAACCCCTGCATTAGATATCCTCTAAACACATATTCTTCTAAACTTGTTTGGATAGGAATAAAAACTACAGCAATTAACAATAGGATCAAGAAATCATTTAAATTAAATTGAAGAATATATTCATCTGGAAGTAAATAGAATGATGAAATTGTATAAAAAAACAGAATGATTGAAATTACTAAAAACGAGGTTAATACTCTTTTATAATCAATCGATTTTCTAGATGTTGTGACAGATAGAAAAGATTGATTATGTAGATATTTTATTACTATTAAAAACCCAATAAACCCAACAAAAAAAGTAAATAAAGTATAGAAAAAAGTTAAATTGCTATTTTCTAAAATTGTCATCATTGTGGAGGGTTCAAGGTTAGCAACTTCCTCCAACCCTACTTTATTGAAAATTGCTACAATAAAAGGAACTGTTCCTATTTGTGTGAATATGAATATTATGAAAATTCCTAGAATATATCTCCAAATGTTATTTTTTACTTTAAGTGCTTTTTGAATAAACATATTTTATTTTTTTTTGTTTAATACCATTGTAGAAAGCTTACAATGTGAAATTAAATTACCATTGTCATCTGTAATTTTAATTTCCCATAACTGGGTAGATTTTCCCTTGTGAAGCGGAGTAGCTTTAGCGAAAACATATCCTTCTTTGACACTTTTCAAATGGTTGGCTGAAATGATTATTCCTCTTATGGTTTCGTTCATATAATCAACTGACATATATGAGACAGCACTACCAACTGATTCTGCTAATGCAACTGTGGCACCTCCATGTAAAACTCCATCAGGCTGATAGACTTTAGAAGTTACTGGCATTCGAGCTACCAAAAAATCTTTTCCGATATCAACAAACTCAATATCTAAAGTTTCCATCAATGTGTTTTTATTAGCTAAATTGATTTTTTCTAATATTTTTTTTTTATTCATAAGTTTAAATATAAAAAAAACGCATTAGATTACTAATGCGTTTTTCTATTATAAATCATTGAAATTATTTAACCTCTTCGAAATCTACATCTTGAACATCATCAGAATCGTCTTTTGATTTTTTTGAAGGTTCTGCTTGACTTGCTCCCGTTCCACCAGTTTTTTGAGCCTCAGCCTGAGCTTTATATAATTCCTCAGAGGCATTCTTCCAAGCTTCATTAATACTATCAAGCGCAGTTTTTATAGATTCAACTTCTTTAGTTTCATGAGCTTTTTTCAAAACAGCAAGAGCATCCTCAATAGATTTTTTCTTATCATCTGGAATTTTATCACCATATTCTTTAAGTTGACTCTCTGTCTGAAAAATCATAGCATCTGCGCTATTTAAAGTATCAACTTCTTCTTTAGCTTTTTTATCTGATTCAGCATTCGCTTCAGCTTCTTTTTTCATTTTTTCTATTTCTTCTTCAGATAAACCTGATGAAGCTTCAATTCTTATGTCTTGAGTTTTACCAGTAGCTTTATCAGCTGCAGTGACATGTATCAAACCATTAGCATCAATATCAAACGTTACCTCAATTTGAGGAGTTCCTCTAGGGGCCGGTGGTATTCCGTCAAGATGAAATCTACCAATTGTATTATTATCTTTAGCCATTGGTCTTTCTCCTTGAAGAACGTGAATTTCTACAGAAGGTTGATTGTCCGCAGCGGTTGAAAATACTTGAGATTTTTTAGTTGGAATTGTTGTATTAGCTTCAATTAGCTTGGTCATAACACTACCCATAGTTTCAATTCCTAAAGATAATGGTGTTACATCTAAAAGTAGCACATCTTTAACATCTCCAGTTAATACTCCCCCTTGAATTGCTGCACCAATAGCAACAACTTCATCAGGATTAACACCTTTTGATGGTTTTTTACCGAAAAACTTTTCGACTTTATCTTGAATTACAGGGATTCTAGTAGAACCTCCAACAAGAATTACCTCATCAATTTCTTTAATACTAAGACCAGCATCATCAATAGCTTTTTTAACAGGTTCCATTGATCTTTTTACTAAATCACTGGTTAATTGTTCAAATTTTGATCTTGTTAAAGAAACAACAAGATGTTTAGGGCCAGATGCAGTAGCTGTTATATAGGGTAAATTTATTTCAGTTTGAGTTGATGAAGAAAGTTCAATTTTAGCTTTTTCAGCAGCCTCTTTTAACCTTTGTAAAGCCATTGGATCTTTTCTTAGATCAATATCTTCTTTCTTTTTAAAATCATCAGCTAAAAAACTAATAATTTCTTCATCAAAATCATCACCACCTAATCGAGTATCTCCGTTAGTTGATAAAACTTCAAATACTCCATCTCCAAGTTCAAGAATAGAAATATCGAAAGTACCACCTCCGAGGTCATAAACCGCAATTTTTTGATCTTTTCCCGATTTATCTAACCCATAGGCTAATGCAGCTGCAGTTGGTTCGTTAATTATTCTTTGAACTTTTAAACCAGCAATCTCTCCAGCTTCTTTAGTCGCCTGTCTTTGAGAATCATTAAAATAAGCAGGAACAGTAATTACTGCTTCACTTACAGAATTTCCAAGATAATCTTCAGCAGTTTTTTTCATTTTTTGAAGAACCATTGCAGAAAGTTCTTGTGGAGTATACAATCTTCCATCAATATCAACTCTTGCAGTGTCATTATCTCCCTTTACTACTTTATATGCAGATCTTTCAGCATCTTTTTTTGATTCACTAAACTTATTACCCATAAATCTTTTGACTGAAGCAATGGTTTTGGTTGGGTTAGTAACCGCCTGTCTTTTTGCAGGATCTCCAACTTTTATTTCTCCACCTTCCACAAATGCAATTACAGAAGGTGTAGTTCTTTTACCTTCTGCATTAGGAATTACAACAGGTTCATTACCTTCCATTACTGAAACACACGAGTTTGTTGTTCCTAAATCAATACCAATTATTTTACTCATTGTTTTAAAATTATAGTTTAATAAGTTTTTTCAAGGATTATGCCAATCTTGTACATATGACAGTGTGTCAGTATTTTATTTGAAAATAAATTTACATTTGTAAAAAAAAAATAATGTCAAATAAAAAATATAAGAGAATTACCACTCATAGTCTCAAGGAAATGAAAATTCGAAAAGATAAAATTTCTATGTTAACTGGATATGACTATTCAATGGCTAAAATTATTGACAACTCAGGAATTGATATTATTCTTGTTGGAGATTCAGCATCAAATGTTATGGCTGGTCATGAAACTACTTTACCAATAACTTTAGACCAAATAATATATCACGCATCCTCTGTCGTTAGAGGGGTTAAAAGAGCATTAGTTGTTGTTGATCTACCATTTGGTAGCTACCAATCAAATTCCGGTGAAGCACTTAGATCTGCAATTAGAATTATGAAAGAATCTGGAGCTCATGCTGTAAAAATGGAGGGTGGTTCTGAAATCAAAGAATCTATTATCAGGATTTTAAATGCTGGAATTCCTGTTATGGGGCACTTAGGACTAACACCTCAATCAATATATAAATTTGGAACATACACCGTAAGAGCAAAAGAAGATGAAGAAGCCAAAAGACTTATTGAAGATGCTAAGCTTTTAGATGATCTGGGATGTTTTGGTATTGTTTTGGAAAAAATTCCTGCAAAAATTTCTAAAATTGTTAGCTCTAATGTTTCATGTCCAGTGATTGGTATTGGGGCTGGATCTGATGTAGATGGTCAAGTTTTAGTTACACATGACTTGGTTGGATTGACTACTGAATTTAATCCAAGATTTTTAAGAAGATATATTGACTTAAATAAAATAATGACCAGAGCAATCAAAAACTATATAAATGATGTGAAAAATTTAGATTTTCCTAATGAAAATGAACAATACTAAATTTGAATCTGAAAGAATTTTATTTGAAGATAATCATTTAATTATAGTTAATAAAAATCCCGGCGAGCTTTCACAAGGTGACAAAACTGGTGATGATACTCTTTCGGATTTCCTTAAGTTATATTTAAAAAAAAAATATAAAAAATCTGGAAATGTATATTTAGGAATTACTCACAGACTAGATAGACCTACAAGTGGAATAATCATATATTGCAAAACATCAAAGTCTTTAACAAGAATGAATAATATGTTTAAGGAAAATAAAATAAAAAAAACGTATTGGGCTGTGACTAAAAAAGTAAAAAGCAACAAAGTTATTAGACTTGAAAATTTTCTTCAAAAAAATGAAAAACTAAACAAGTCTTTTGTAACAACAAATATTAGAAAAGGGAAAAAATCAATTTTAAATTTTAAAAAAATAAAATCTCTTGACAACTATTCACTAATAGAGATAACATTGGAAACTGGAAGACATCATCAAATTAGAACACAACTATCGAATTTTGGATATCCTATCAAAGGAGATTTAAAATATGGATTTAAAAGAGCTAACAAAGATGGAAGTATTCACTTACATTCAAGGAAAATAGAATTTACCCATCCTGTGACTAAAAATAAAATTAGCTTAATTTCAAATCCTCCAAATGACAATATTTGGAATCTTTTAATTAATAATTAAGTAATAAAAATTAATTGTTTATTATTCAATTTTATTACTTTTACATCTCGTACTTTTTTGATTAAATCAAATTATATAGATGGCCAAAGACTTTGTAAGAATATTTGATACAACTTTAAGAGATGGAGAACAAGTTCCAGGATGTAAATTAAACACTGATCAAAAATTAGTAATTGCAAAAAGATTAGACGAGCTAGGTGTCGATGTTATTGAAGCCGGTTTTCCGGTATCAAGTCCTGGTGATTTTAATTCTGTAGTTGAAATTTCAAAAATTGTAAAAAACGCTTCTGTTTGTGGTTTATCAAGAGCTGTCAAAAATGATATTAAAGTAGCTGCAGAAGCTTTAGAATATGCTAAAAAGCCAAGAATTCATACTGGAATAGGAACTTCGGATTCACATATTAAGCATAAATTTAATTCATCTAAAGATAAAATAATTGAGATTGGATTTGAAGCAGTTAAATATGCTAAAACTTTTGTTTATGATGTTGAATTTTATGCAGAAGACGCTGGAAGAACAGATAACGATTTTTTAGCAAAAGTATGTGAGAAAATGATTGAGGCTGGTGCAACTGTTTTAAACATTCCAGATACTACTGGCTATTGTCTTCCAGAAGAATACGGTCAAAAAATTAAATATCTTCTTGAAAACGTAAAAAATATTGAAAAAGCAACTATTTCATGTCATTGTCACAATGATTTAGGTCTAGCTACTGCAAATTCAATTGCAGGTATAATAAACGGTGCAAGACAAATTGAATGTACAATAAATGGAATTGGAGAAAGAGCTGGTAACACATCTCTTGAGGAAGTTGTTATGATCATGAGACAACATCCTGCGCTTAATTTAGATACCAATATAAATTCTAAACTACTTTTTGATACAAGTAATTTAGTTTCTGATAGTATGGGAATGCCTGTTCAGCCAAATAAAGCTATTGTTGGTGCAAATGCTTTTGCTCATAGCTCTGGTATTCATCAAGATGGAGTAATTAAAAACAGAGAAACCTATGAAATAATAGATCCACATGACGTAGGTGTAAATGAATCCGCAATAATATTAACTGCAAGAAGTGGAAGAGCAGCACTTGCCTACCGAGCAAAAAAAATTGGATATAATCTATCAAAAGATGAACTTGATCTTGTATATCCTGAGTTTTTAAAATTTGCTGATATCAATAAGGAAGTAACAGACAAATATATTCCTGAAATTATAAAAAAATCAATTTAATAAATGAGTAAAACCTTATTTGATAAAGTATGGGATTCCCATGTAGTTCATAAAATAAAAGATGGCCCAGATGTTTTGTTTATTGATAGACATATGGTACATGAAGTAACTAGTCCAGTTGCGTTTTTAGGGTTAAAAAACAGAGGATTAAAAGTATTATTCCCAGAAAAAACTTTTGCTACTGCAGATCATAACACACCTACAATTAATCAGCATCTTCCAGTGAAAGATCTACTCTCAGCAAATCAATTAAAAGCTCTAGAAAAAAACTCAAAAGAACATGGTATTTCATATTGGGGTCTTGGACATGAAAAAAATGGAATTGTTCATGTAGTAGGTCCTGAGTATGGAATAACACAACCTGGAGCAACAATTGTTTGTGGAGATTCTCATACATCCACTCATGGTGCTTTCGGTGCTATTGCGTTTGGAATTGGAACATCTGAAGTTGAAATGGTTCTGTCCACACAATGTATTATGCAGCCAAAGCCTAAAAAAATGCGTATTAATATTGAAGGTACTCTTAACAGTGGAGTGACTCCAAAAGATGTAGCATTATTTATAATTTCTAAACTGACAACATCGGGAGCGACAGGATATTTTATTGAATATTCTGGATCTGTTTTTTCTGAAATGTCTATGGAAGGAAGAATGACAGTTTGTAATTTAAGTATTGAAATGGGCGCTAGAGGAGGAATGATTGCGCCTGACGATAAAACATTTGATTACATTAAAGGTAGAGAATTTACTCCTAAAAATGGCTCATGGGAAAAAGCTATGAAATATTGGTCAAACCTTAAAACAGATAAGAATGCTGTATTTGATAAGGAAATCAATTTCGATGGAAATAAAATCCATCCAATGATTACATTCGGAACCAATCCTGGAATGGGTATTAATATTTCAAAAGAAATTCCATATGCAGACAACCAAAATGATGGTATTGAAACTTTCAAAAAATCTTTAAAATATATGGATTTTAGTGAAGGTGAAAGTATGCTTGGCAAAAATATTGATTTTGTGTTTCTTGGAAGTTGTACGAATGGACGAATTGAAGATTTTAGAGAATTTACAAGAATTGTTAAAGGAAAGAAAAAAGCTCCAAATGTTACTGCATGGTTAGTCCCAGGTTCCCATAAAGTTGAAAAGGCAATTAAAGAAGAAGGATTATTAAAAATTTTAAACGAAGCTGGTTTTGAACTCCGAGAACCTGGTTGTTCAGCTTGTTTAGCAATGAATGACGATAAAATACCCGCTGGAAAATATGCAGTAAGTACTTCAAATAGAAATTTTGAAGGAAGACAAGGACCAGGTTCTAGAACTTTATTAGCCAGTCCTTTAGTAGCTGCAGCAGCAGCAATTACAGGAAAAATTACTGACCCAAGAACACTACAATAATATGGCATACGATAAATTTAATATTTTAAAAAGCACTTGTGTTCCTTTACCAATCGAAAACATTGATACCGATCAAATAATACCAGCTAGATTTTTAAAAGCAACTGAGAGAAAAGGTTTTGGTGAGAATTTATTTAGAGATTGGAGGTACAACATGGATGACTCACCAAAAAAAGATTTTGTCTTAAATAATGAAAAGTTCAAGGGTCAAATTCTTGTTGGAGGAAAAAATTTTGGGTCTGGCTCATCAAGAGAACATGCTGCATGGGCTATCTATGATTATGGATTTAGATGTGTAATTTCAAGTTTTTTTGCTGATATTTTTAGAAATAATTGTTTAAATATTGGTGTTTTACCAGTACAATTATCTACTGAATTTTTAGACAAAATTTTTAAAGCCGTATACAATGATCCTAAAATTGAACTTATAGTAAACCTCACTGAACAAAAGGTTTTAATTCCAAAACTTAAATTATCAGAATTTTTTGATATTAACTCATACAAAAAAGAAAACATGTTAAATGGTTACGATGATATTGATTATTTAATGAATATAAAAGAAGATATTTTAGAGTTTTCTAAGAATACTCCACTTTAATTTAATATAATGGTTAATAACAGGAATTTGGAAATTATGGACACTACTTTAAGAGATGGTGAGCAGACCTCTGGATTGTCTTTTTCGGCTTCTGAAAAATTAACAATATCAAAGCTATTAATAGAAGAATTAAATATTGACCGAATTGAAGTGGCTTCTGCCAGAGTTTCAAAAGGAGAATTTGAAGCTGTTAAAAACATTACAAAATGGGCAAAAAAAAACAATTATTTAGAAAAAATAGAAATTCTTACTTTTTTAGATAATAACATCTCGTTAGAATGGGTTAAAAGTTCTGGAGCTAATGTTCAAAACCTTCTTACAAAAGGATCCCTTAATCACCTTACTTACCAAATTAAAAAATCTCCAAAAGAATATTTTAATTTAATAGGAAGATGTATTAATGATGCATCAAATATGGGCATAACAACTAATGTTTATCTTGAAGACTGGAGCAACGGAATGAGACATTCAAAAGAATATGTTTTTGATTATTTAGAATTTCTTTCAAAACATTCAATAAAAAGGGTTTTACTTCCAGACACTTTAGGGATTTTAAGCCCAAGTGAAACTTTTAATTTTGTATCATCTGTAGTTAATAAATATCCAAAAATTCATTTTGATTTTCATGCTCACAACGATTATGACTTAAGTGTTTCAAACGTTATTGAAGCAATTAAAGCAGGATGTAGCGGATTACATTTAACAGTAAATGGAATGGGAGAAAGAGCAGGTAATGCCCCTATGGCAAGTGTGGCAGCAGTGATTAAAGATTTTTTACCTGAAATTAAAATTAATATAAAAGAAAAATCTCTTTACAAAGTAAGTAAATTAGTTTCAACCTTTACAGGTTTTAGGATTCCTGCTAATAAGCCTATTGTTGGTGATAACGTATTTACGCAAACTGCTGGTGTTCATGCTGATGGAGATAATAAAAAGAATTTATATTATAATGACCTTTTACCTGAAAGATTTGGAAGAAAAAGAAAATATGCTCTTGGCAAAACCTCAGGGAAGGCTAATATTAAAAAAAATCTTCAAGACCTAGGTTTAACTTTAAATGATGAAAATTTAAAAAAAGTTACTAATAGAATTATTGAACTAGGAGATAAAAAAGAAAAAGTGACAACTGAAGATTTACCTTATATAATTTCTGACGTAATCAATAGTCAAGAATTTAAAAATAAAGTAAAAATTGAATCTTATATTTTAAATCACAAAAAAGGAGAAAACCCCTCTGCAGAAGTTGAAATAAAAATAGATGGAAAAAAATATATTCAAAAAGGTATTGGAGATGGGCAATTTGATGCTTTTATTAATGCTATAAAAAAAATATATTCACAGAACGATTTAAAATTACCAAAATTGGTAGATTATTCTGTTACTATTCCACCTGGAAGTAATTCAGATGCATTATGTGAAACTTTTATAACTTGGAAAACTGAAAAAAAAGAATTTATTACTAGAGGATTAGATTCAGATCAAACAGTTTCAGCAATTAAATCAACAGAAAAAATGTTAAATATTATAGCAAATAATTAAATATGAAATTAAATATTGCACTTCTGCCTGGAGACGGGATAGGACCTGAAGTGATTGAACAAGCTGTGAAGGTTAGCAATGCTATTGCCAATAAATTTGACCATAAAATAAATTGGCTTCATGCTTTAACTGGAGCAGCAGCTATTGATGCTGTTGGAGATCCCTATCCTGAAGAAACTCACAAAATCTGTTTAAAATCTGATGCTATTTTATTTGGAGCTATTGGCCATCCAAGATATGACAATGATCCATCAGCAAAAGTTAGACCAGAACAAGGTCTACTAAAAATGAGAAAAGAGCTTGGATTATTTGCTAACATAAGACCCACTTTTACATTTTCTTCTCTAATTGATAAGTCTCCACTAAAAAAGGAAAGAATTGAGGGTACTGATTTAATTTTTTTAAGAGAACTTACTGGTGGAATATATTTTGGAGAAAGAGGAAGAAAAGATAACGGAAATACTGCATTCGATACTTGCACTTATTCAAAGTACGAAATTGAAAGATTAGCAATAAAAGGTTTTGAAATGGCAATGAAAAGATCTAAAAAGTTATGTTGTGTTGATAAAGCAAATGTATTAGAATCATCAAGACTATGGAGAGAAACGGTTCAATCCTTGGAAAAAAAATTTCCAGAAGTGGAAGTTAGTTATGAATTTGTAGATGCAGTCGCCATGAGATTAGTTCAATGGCCAAAATCTTATGATGTTTTAATTACCGAGAACTTATTTGGTGATATTTTAACTGACGAAGCATCTGTAATTTCAGGTTCTATGGGACTCATGCCATCTGCATCTGTTGGGTTAAAAACATCTCTTTATGAGCCAATACATGGTTCTTATCCACAAGCTGCTGGAAAAAATATAGCGAATCCAATTGCTACTATTTTATCTGCTGCAATGATGTTTGAAGATGCATTTAACCTCAAAAATGAATCTAATTTAATTAGAAAATTTGTAAATAAATCTTTAGAAAAATCAATTGTAACTGAAGATTTAGCTAATGGAGAAAAGTCTTATAAAACCAATGAAGTTGGTGACTGGTTAGTTAAAGAAATTTTAAAATAAAAAAAAGCACCATAAAGGTGCTTTTTTTATATTTAAAACAAGAACTAACTCTTACTATTTTCGTCATCAACCATTTTCTTTTTTAGATCGGCTAAAACATCCAAATCGCCTAAAGTTGATTTATCAGATTCTTTTACATTAAGATTTTTTAAAGATTCCTTAACGTTTTTTTTCTCTTGATCATTAAAAATTACAGTATGTGACATTACAACTCTTTTAAAGTCTTTATTGTATTCAATAACTTTAAATTCTGCTGTATCGCCTTTTTTCAATTTGTTACCGTCTTCTTTAACTAAATGTCTGTTAGGAACAAAAGCAGTTATATCATCATTAAGGATAATGGTAGCTCCTTTATCATTTGAATCAGAAATTATAGCGTTATGAGTAGTTCCTTCTGCAAAATTCTTATCGTAAACATCCCAAGGATTATTCATGGTTTGTTTATGACCTAAACTTAATTTTCTTGCTTCAGAGTCTAGCTCTAAAACTATAACATCAATTGAATCACCAGAAGCAAATAATTCTGATGGATGCTTAACTTTTAAAGTCCAAGAAAGGTCTGAAATATAAACTAAACCATCTATTCCCTCTTCAAGTTCAACGAAAATCCCAAAATTTGTAAAGTTTCTAACAATACCAGAATGCTTAGATCCAACTGGATATTTCTTTGTAATATCAGTCCAAGGGTCTGATGTTAATTGTTTAATTCCAAGTGACATTTTTCTCTCTTCTCTATCTAATGTTAAAACAACTGCCTCAACTTCATCCCCTATATCAACAAAATCTTGAGCTGAACGTAAATGAGTTGACCAAGACATTTCTGAAACATGAACTAACCCCTCTACTCCATCAACAATTTCAATGAAAGCTCCATAATCTGCAAGTACAGATACTTTTCCTTTAATTTTGTCACCTTCTTTAAGATTAGGGTCAAGTGATTCCCATGGGTGAGCACTAAGTTGTTTAACACCTAGTTGAATTCTAGATTTATCATCGTCAAAATCAAGAATTACAACATTTAATTTTTGATCCAGTTCTAAAATTTCACTAGGATGATTTATTCTATTCCATGAAAGGTCTGTAATATGAATCAATCCATCTACACCACCAAGATCTATAAACACTCCATATGTTGTAATATTTTTGACAGTTCCTTCAAGTACTTGGCCTTTTTCAAGTTGACTAATGATTTCTTTCTTTTGAAGTTCTATATCAGCTTCAATAAGAGCTTTGTGAGATACTACAACATTTTTAAATTCATGGTTAATTTTAACAACCTTGAATTCCATGTTTTTATTTACATATTGATCATAATCTCTAATTGGTTTAACATCAATCTGTGAACCAGGTAAAAAAGCCTCTAATCCAAACACATCTACAATCATACCTCCCTTTGTTCTACACTTAACAAATCCTGTAACAACTGTCGATTTAGCATGAGCCTCATTAACTCTATCCCAAGCTTTTATTGTTCTTGCTTTTCTATGAGAAAGTACAAGCTGACCAGTTTTATCTTCTTGAATATCAACTAAAACTTCAACTTTATCACCAACTTTTAAATCAGGATTATATCTAAATTCATTTAAAGATATAACACCTTCGGATTTTGCGTTAATATCGATAATTGCTTCTCTCTCTGTTAGACTTATAACTGTTCCTTCAATAACACTTTCGTTGTAAGTATCAACAAAATTTTCTTCAACAAGTTTTTCAAATTCAGAAAGTTTATCGTCTTTTACAGTTTCAATACCTTCTTCAAATAAATTCCAATCAAAATCCTTTAAAAAATGATCATTTAAAACTTCATCTTCTTTAATTTCTTCAATCTTAAACTCTTTTTCAACTATTAAATTTTTTTCATGAGAAGGGTTAGAATTATCAATATCTAAAACTTCCTTTTCAGTCTTTACTGTTTTAGCAGCTTTCGATGTTTTTTTATTAGGATTAGTTTTGGTAGTTTTTTTTACTGCTCTAGGATTAGCAGACTTGGTAGTTTTTTTAACAGTTTCTTTAGTTTTACTGTCTTTTTCTTTTTCCGACACACCAATATTAATTGTATTCTAATTTTTTATAGATTAAAGGATAAAAATTAGAAGAGTTAATTATAACTAACCTTTTGATTATCTATATTATCCATCCAAAAGGATTGCGAAAATAAGTTGTATTTGTAGATTAAACAAGAAAATTTCTAATTTTTTAGTATCAAAGGAGTTACGTATGAAAACAACTTTTCTTCAAGCTCGTCTAAAGTGAAATTATCTGTATGAATAACAATTGAGTCTGAAGCTTTTTTTAAAGGAGAATTTATTCTGTTAATATCTTGATTATCTCTTAGAGATATATTATTAAATACATCATCTAAAGAAATTTCATGATTTAAATCAATTAATTCTTTATATCTTCGTTTTACTCTTAAGTTTAAAGATGCGTCTAAATAAAATTTTAATTCAGCATTAGGAAAAACAACAGTTCCAATATCTCTTCCGTCCATTACAACTCCTTTATTAGCACCTAAGAGATGTTGAACTTTTACCATTTCTTTTCTAAATTCATCAATAGTAGCTATTTGACTTACCAAATCAGAAACCTTTAATGACCTAATATGTTTTTCGACGGAGAAATTATTTAAATGAACTTCATATTTACTATTTTTTTTATTGTACTGAAAATCAATTAAAATATTTGGAAGATCTTGAATAAGTCTATTTTTTTCAAAATGAGATTTTGAAATATAGTTTTTTTTAATGGCATAAAATGTAAGTGCTCTATACATCGCACCAGAATCTATATAAAGATAATTCAAACGCTTTGCCAATCTTTTGGCTAGTGTACTTTTACCTGTTGATGAAGTACCATCTATAGCAATTATAATTTTATTTGACATTTAATTTTTTAAAATTCTTCACATTTTTTTTAGTTATAGCTATATCCAAAACTTCATACATTTGTGAAACATAGTGAAAAGTTAAACCCTTAAGATATTCATTATCAATCTCATTTATATTTCTTCTGTTTTCTTCAGAAAGTATTATTTCCTTAATTTTTGCTCTTTTAGCAGCTAATATTTTTTCTTTAATTCCTCCAACTGGAAGTACTTTCCCCCTTAAAGTTATCTCTCCTGTCATAGCTAACTTAGATTTTACTCTTTTTTGTGAAAGTAATGAAACTAAAGATGTTAACATCGTTATTCCAGCACTTGGACCATCTTTAGGTGTCGCTCCCTCAGGTACGTGAATGTGTATATTATACTTATTTAATAGATTAATGTCAATAGATAAAAGGTCTGCATTTGACTTAATATACTCCAAGGCAATTGTAGCTGATTCTTTCATCACTTTTCCTAAATTACCTGTAATTGACAAATTACCTTTACCCTCTGATAATGCAGACTCAATAAACAGAATATCTCCACCAAATTGAGTCCAAGCTAAGCCTGTAACAACTCCAGCCACATCATTATTTTCGTACTTGTCTTTAGAAATTGAAACACCTAAAATCTTGTTAACATCTTCAAAAGTTATATTTGATGAATAGTCTTCCTCTAAAGCAATTGATTTTGCAACGTTTCTAATAATTTTTGCAATCATTTTTTCTAATCCGCGCACTCCTGATTCTCTTGTATAACCTTCAATAACATTGATTAAGGAACGTTTATTTATTTTAACAACGTTTTTATGCAAACCATGTTCTTTAATTTGTTTAGGAATTAAATGTTTTTTTGCTATTTGGAATTTTTCTTCAATTGTATAACCGGAAACTTGAACTATTTCCATTCTATCTCTTAATGCAGGTTGAACATTTCCAATATTATTGGAGGTCGCAATAAACATTACTTTAGATAAATCAAATCCTAATTCAATAAAATTATCATAAAAAGAAGTGTTTTGCTCGGGATCTAATACCTCAAGCATAGCAGACGATGGATCACCTTGGCTTCCAATTGAAAGCTTATCGATTTCATCTAAAACAAAAATTGGATTCGATGTTTTAGCTTTTTTTAAACTTTGAATTATTCGACCTGGCATGGCACCTATATAAGTTTTTCTATGACCTCTAATTTCTGATTCATCTCTTAATCCTCCCAAAGAAATTCTCACATATTCTCTTCCAAGAGCTTCTGCAATTGATTTTCCAAGAGAAGTTTTTCCAACTCCAGGTGGGCCATTCAAACACAAAATTGGAGATTTCATATCATTTCTCAATTTTAATACTGCTATGTGTTCAATAATTCTCCTTTTTACATCTTTTAAACCGAAATGATCCCTATCTAAAATTTTTTGGGCTCTTTTTAAGTCAAAATTATCTTTTGAAAATTCATTCCATGGCAAATCTAAATAAATATCCAAATAATTTTTTTGAATTGAATACTCAGCAACTTGAGGGTTCATTCTTTGTAGCTTGGAAAGTTCTTTTGTAAAATGTTCATTCACTTCTTTAGACCATTTTTTTTTAGAGGCTTTTGTTCTCATTTCGTTGATTTCCTCATCATAAGATACCCCGCCAAGTTCTTCTTGAATAGTCTTTAATTGTTGATGTAGAAAATATTCTCTTTGTTGTTTATCTAAATCAGATCTAACTTTTGATTGAATATCATTTTTAAGGGATAATCTTTGAAGCTCTAAATTCATTTGTTTTAAGCACATTAATGCTCTTTCGTTCAAATCACTAGTATTTAAAATTTTATACTTTTCATTAACACTCAAGTTCATATTTGAACACACAAAATTTACTAGAAAAGAGTCACTTTGTATGTTTTTTATGGCAAATGATGCTTCACTAGGGATATTGGGATTTTCTTCAATAATTTTTAGAGCAATATCCTTTATCGATTCAATAGTAGCATTAAATTCTTTATTTTTTTTTTCAGGTTTCAGTTCCTGAATTTCTTTAATTTTTGCTCTAATATATGGTTCTTCAGAAATGATTTGTTCAATAGAAAACCTTTTTTTTCCTTGAATAATAACTGTTATATTACCATCAGGCATTTTTAAAACTCTTAATATTTTTGCTACAGTTCCAGTCGGATGAATATCATTTAATGAGGGTGATTGAACTTTTGAATCTTTTTGAGAAACAACTCCAATTAATTTATCATTGACATTAGAATCATTAATTAGTTTTATTGACTTATCTCTAGATGCTGTAATGGGAATTACTACACCTGGGAACATAACGGTATTTTTTAGAGGTAAAATAGGAAGAGATTCAGGTAATGACTCTTTTGAAATAGCTTCTTCATCATCAGATGTCATCAAAGGTATAAGCTCAGAATCCTCATCAATATTTTGTAATGACATCATGTCAAGATTTATAAAATTATTTTTAGACATAAATAAAATTTAAGTCAAAGTGTCAGGTCAATATTATATTAAGAAATTTTTGTATCTATTGAGTTAATAAATTACCTAAAACATTAACATTTTAAATAAATATTTCAAGTTTCATGCCATTTGAACTAATAATTATCAATCTTAATTCTTTTTAGCAATAAAGCCCCAATAAAAAAAATAATTATAAACATCAGAATTGAAGTTCTCATGCTACCAGTTATTTGATCTAAAAAAGCAAATAGAGTCATACCAAAAACAATACTTAATTTTTGAGAAACATCGTAAAAACTAAAATAGGAGGTAGTGTTTTCTGTTTTTGGTATCATTTTAGAAAAAGTAGACCTTGAAAGTGCTTGAATACCACCCATTACTAGCCCAACTAAACCAGCAGCAATGTAAAATTCAAAAGGTTTAGTTATAAAATATGCACCGACGCATAATAAGGCCCAGAATAAATTAAGTAAAATCAAAGTAAAAATATTACCAAACTTGCTAGATAATTTCGAAGTTAAAATAGCTCCAAATATTGCTATTAATTGAATAAGCAGAATACTAACTATCAATCCGATAGTTTTTTCATCTTGGGGCCAATCAATTTCTTGTTCTCCAAAATAAGCTGCAATTAACAATACGGTTTGAAGGGCTGAACTATAAATAAAAAATGCAATTAAATATTTCCTTATTACTAAGGTTTTTTTTAATTTGTTCCAAACTTGTCTGAGTTCGTTAAAACCATTAAAAAAAACATCTTTAATAATTTTTTTATTTTCTTTAGAAGATGGTAAATAATAGAAAGTATATTGACTGCATATTATCCACCAAAGACCAACACTAACAAATGAATATTTCATTGCAAGAATCTCTGGATTAGGACCTGAAATTCCAAAATAATTTGGATACATTACCATTGTAAGATTAAAAATCAATAAAAGAACACTGCCAAAATAACCTAACGCATATCCTTTTGCACTGATTAAATCTTGTTGTTCTTTAAAAGCTATATCAGGTAAATAAGAATTATAAAAAACAAGACTAGCCCAAAAGGATATTAGAGCAAGAAAATAAAAAAATAAACCAAGATATATATTAGATAACTCAAACCAATATAATCCTATACATGAAAAAGATCCTAGGTAACAAAAAAATTTTAAAAATATTTTTTTATTACCCATGTAATCAGCTATTCCAGAAAGTAATGGAGTAATAAAAGATAAAATAACAAAAGCAAAAGCAGTCAAAAAACTAATCAATGCAGTGTTTTTAAAGAGATAACCAAAAACTTCAATGTTATTGTCTTCAATAAAAAGAGATCCATAATAAATTGGAAAAACCGCAGAAGAAATAACAAGAGGATATACTGAATTAGCCCAATCATAAAAAGCCCATGCATTTAATAATTTTGAGTCTCCTTTTTTATATTTTTTTTTTGGCATTTTTTAGTTTTAATTGCAATATAAGTATTAGAAAACAGCTTTATATTAAATTTAATAATTAATTTTGTTAACATTTATTTTATGAAATTATTCTATTTAATTTTTATGTCAGTATTAACTTTAAGTTGCTCTGATTCATCCTCGATAAAAGAAACAATTAAAACAAGTTCCGAAATTAAATGTTGTGAAAATTGTAATTTAAATTTAATTAAGACTAAAAATTTCAAATGTGATAACTATATAAAAACTTATGAGAATTTCATTGTATCGGATTCAACTAATCAGAATGGAAGATATTGTATTGACAAAAACTCATTAATTTTAAAAAGCGTTCTGAAATGAAAATTCATATATCAATCTTATTAATTTTATTTTTTTTAATTCCACTTACTAATCAATCTCAAAAAACTGAAAAAATGATTAAATCAGATAAAGAATGGAGAATTTCTCTTGATGAAATGAGTTATCAGGTTTTAAGAAAGTCTTATACTGAAAGACCTTTCACTGGTGAATATAACTTACATTTTCAAGAAGGATATTATAGTTGTAAAGGATGCAATCAAAAATTATTTGAAAGTAACAACAAATACGAAAGTAATTGTGGATGGCCAAGTTTTGATCAAGCAATTCCAGGAACTATTGACTATGTTAAAGACTATTCTCATAACATGTTTAGAATTGAAGTAAAATGTTCAAAATGTGATGGACATTTAGGTCATGTTTTTAAAGATGGACCTAAAGAAACTACTGGAAAAAGGTATTGCATTAACTCAGCTGCACTCACGTTTAAAGACAAATAAAATGGAAAAATTTGATTTAATAGTACTAGGTAGTGGACCTGGTGGATATGTTACTGCGATTAGAGCATCTCAACTCGGTCTTAAAACTGCAATTGTTGAAAAAGAAAGTTTAGGAGGAGTATGTTTAAATTGGGGATGTATACCAACTAAAGCATTACTAAAATCTGCTCAAGTTTTTGATTACATAAAACATTCGGATGATTACGGAATTACAATTGAAAATTTCGATAAAAATTTTGATAAAGTTGTTAATAGAAGTAGAAATGTTGCTCAAACTATGAGTAAAGGAGTTACATTTTTGATGAAAAAAAATAATATTAAAGTGTTTAATGGATTTGGAAAATTAAGTTCTAATAAAACTATTTTAATCACAAAATCTGACAAATCAATTGAAACTATTCAAGGAGGAAAAATTATTATTGCTACTGGTGCAAGATCTAGAGAACTTCCCAGTCTTAAACAAGACGGTGAATCAATTATTGGTTACAGAGAAGCAATGACTTTAAAAAAGCAACCTAATGATATTGTAATTGTCGGTTCAGGTGCTATAGGAATTGAATTCGCCTATTTTTATAACTCCATGGGAACTAATGTTACTGTTGTTGAATATATGGATAGAATTGTTCCAATTGAGGATGAAGAAATTTCAAAAGAACTTGAAAAAAGTTTAAAGAAAAAAGGAATCAACATATTAACTTCCTCAGAAGTTCAAAATGCCAAAGTTATAAATCCAGAAAGTGTTGAAATTCAAATTAAATCTAAAGATGGAAATGTTAATACTCTAAACACTGAAATTGTTTTAAGTGCTGTTGGGATAAAAACCAATATTGAAAATATTGGATTGGAGGAAATTGGTATTAAAACTGACAAAGACAAAATTATAGTTAATGATTTTTACATGACAAACGTAAAAGATTATTATGCAATCGGAGATATAGTTAAAGGACAAGCATTAGCACATGTAGCATCTGCTGAAGGAATTTTATGTGTTGAAAAAATTGCTGGGCATGATGTTAATCCTCTTGACTATAATAATATTCCTGGATGTACATATTGCATTCCAGAAATTGCATCAGTCGGATATACTGAGAAACAAGCTATTGAAAAAGGATATGATATAAAAATTGGAAAATTTCCTTTTTCTGCGTCAGGAAAAGCACAAGCATCTGGAAAAAGTGAAGGGTTTGTTAAGGTTATATTTGATGCAAAATACGGTGAATGGTTAGGATGTCATATGATTGGAGATGGAGTAACAGATATGATAGCTGAGGCAGTAATTGGAAGAAAATTAGAAACTACTGGATATGAAATACTTAAAGCTGTTCATCCTCATCCTACTATGAGTGAAGCGGTAATGGAAGCAGTTGCAGCAGCTTATGATGAAGTAATTCATTTATAATTTAGAAAAACTTTCCAAGGCTAAATCATAACTCTTTAACCCAAACCCAAGAATTACACCTGTAACGTGTGAACTCAAAAAAGATTTATGCCTGTATTCCTCTCTAGAATATGTATTTGATATATGAACTTCAATTGCAGGTGTTGATATTGATCTTAAAGCATCACCTATTCCTACAGATGTATGAGTATAAGCAGCAGCATTAATTATAATTCCATCATAATCAAAGCCCACTTCTTGTATTTTTTGGATAAGTTCACCCTCAATATTTGATTGAAAATAATGAAGATCAAAATTTTTGTATTTTGATTTTAATTTTTTAAAATATTCATCAAAACTTTCATCTCCATAAATATTTTTTTCTCTTATACCTAACAAATTTAGATTAGGACCATTAATAATTTGTATTTTCATTTATTAAATTATATATAAATATAATGTTTAATTTATATTTTTAATTAAATAGAAAATGTGGAATAAATTAACTTTTAACTTCAAGAATTTTTTAAAAATTGAAAGAAATTTATCAGATAATACTATAATTAACTATTTATTTGACTTAGAAAAACTACTGAAATTTTTAAAAAAAAACAAATACGATACAAATCCACTAAAAATTAATCACTCTATTTTAAAAAAATTTGTTTATTCAATTTCTAAAGAAGTAAAACCTTCAACTCAAGCAAGAATAATTTCTGGTGTTAAAAGATTTTATGATTTTTTGATAGTAGAAAAATTAATTAACGAAAATCCATTAGAAAATATTGAAACTCCAAAAGTTGGATCAAAATTACCAGTCACGTTAACTACAAATGAAATTGATGATTTAATTAAAAACGTTGATAAAAAATCAAAAAATCAAATTAGAAATATTGCTATTACTGAAATGCTTTATAGTTGTGGGCTAAGGGTTTCTGAACTTATAACTCTTAAAATTTCAGATTTGTATTTTGATGAATGGATAATTAAAGTAACTGGAAAAGGAAATAAAGAAAGATTTGTTCCTATTAGTAAAGAAGCGATCAATTATGTGAATAAGTATATAGATGAAGAACGAAATTTTAAAAAAATAAAAAAAGGAAGTGAAGACACATTGTTTTTAAACGAAAGAGGAAATAAATTAAGCAGGGTTATGATATATATTATTTTAGATCAATTAAAGAAAAAAGCAAATATTAAAAAAAAAATTGGACCACATACATTAAGGCATTCTTTTGCTACCCATCTTATTGAAAATGGAGCAGATTTACTTACAATACAAAAAATGTTAGGTCATGAAAACATAATAACTACAGAGAGATATCTACATGTTAGTAAAAAACATTTAGTAGAGTCTATATCAAAACATCATCCAAGAAATAATATGTAAATTACTTTTTTTCAATTAGTCTAAAACCCTCTCCATGTATATTTTCAATTTCTAAACTATTATCCTTTTGCAAATATTTTCTGATTTTTGCTATATAAACATCCATACTTCTAGAGGTAAAATAATTATCATCATTCCAAATTTTAACAAGAGCCAATTCTCTGGGCATTAAATCATTTAAATAAATCAAAAGTAATTTCAATAGTTCATTTTCTTTTGGAGAAAGTTTAACGCTAGAATTATCTTTATATTTTAAAATCCTAAGCTTTGAATTAAATGAAAAACCTCCAAAATTGTATAAAAATTGTGATTGATTATTTGAAAATATCACTTTCTTCCTTTTAAATATAGACTTAATTTTTAGAAGTAAAATATCAGAATCAAAAGGCTTTGTTAAATAGTCATCAGCCCCAATTTTATAACCTTTTAAAACATCGTCTTTTAAAGTTTTAGCGGTAAGAAAAAACAACGGAACATCTTTATTAATTTCTCTAATTTCTTTAGCAAGTGTAAAACCATCTTTGAATGGTAACATGACATCAAGAATACAAAGAGCAAAATCATTTTTTTTAAATTTTTCTAACCCTTCAATACCATTTTTAGCCAAAGTAACATTGTAAGAATGAAGTTTTAAAAAATCATGTAAAATTATTCCAAAATTTACATCATCTTCAACAAGTAGAATATTCTTATCATTTTGTTTCATATCTAGATAATTAATGGCAATTTAATTAAAAATGTAGTCCCCTTTCCTATTTTACTATCAACATAAATCATACCATCGTGTAAATCAACAATTTTCTTTACATATGAGAGCCCTAAACCATGACCTTTAACATTATGAATATTCCCTTTTGTTTCTCTAAAAAACTTATCGAAGATCTTATCTTTTACACTGTTACTCATACCCATTCCTTTATCTGTAATATTTACTACAATAAATTTTTTTTCATTGTAAGAAGAAATGTGAATTTCTGGTACATCTTCAGAATACTTAATTGAATTTTCAAGAACATTAACCATTACATTGACTAAATCTTCAAAAGAACCTTCTATAAAGCAACTTTTAGCTTTGAGAGAAATATTTGTTATAGTACTTCTATTTTTTAATAACAAATCCAAATGAACTAAAGCTTCCTTAATTATCACATGAATATCACATGTAGATTTTTTGATAATATTTTCCTTTTTTTCAAGTTGCGATATTCTTAAAACATTTTCAACTTGCATATTCATTCTATCGTTTTCGTCTCTTATCATTTTTAGATATTGGGATCTTTTTGATTTATCGTTTTCGATGTTGACATTTTCTATTGCATCAATTGCTAACTTAATAGTAGCAATTGGTGTTTTAAACTCGTGTGTCATGTTATTTATAAAATCAGACTTAATCTCAGAAACCTTTTTTTGTTTAAAAATTTGATTAATAGTTGTTACAAAAGCTACAATTATAGTAATTGTAAATAATAATGAAAGAATAATGAGAGTAATCAAAGATGATCTTAGAAAAATTTTTCTTTCTGGAAATGCAATTACTAATTCAAATTCACTATTACCTTCTTCGTTAACAAATAATGGAGTTTTGTATTTATTAAGTCCTTCTAAATTAGAGTATCCATCAGATCCAATTTTAGTAGCATAGTCTCCATTAAAAACTCTATATTGAAAAGGGATATCTATGTCTCTGTCATTTAATTCTCTTTGAAGTAATAACTCTAGCTCCAAGTTTGTTAACCTTCTGTGAATAGGTTTTAAAGATGCTAATTCCATAAAAACAGATGCATACTTAGCTTTATCAATTAATGAAAGTCTTTCAACTCTTTGTAATCTCTCAATGGAGCTCATATTTTGCATTTCTCTATCAAAAGCTTCATCAATAATTGTTGTTGTTTTGATTCCTTTGTATTCTTTTATTGAATTTGTGTCGATAGCATCAGAATCAAACAACTCAGGAGATACATTATAATCTTCTTCTAAAATTCCATGAGAATAAATATAAGTTTGATTTGTATTCTCATTACGATCTACATATTTAAAAACAGCAGTTAGTTGAGACTCTTTTGGAGAGCCAATACTGTCAATCAACTTTTGATATACAGCAAGATAATCTCGCATTTCTCTACTTTGGATCTGTTCAGAAACCGACTTGAGCGCTTGATTAACATTTAAAGAAAATTGTCTTTCCTTATTATCAAGAGTTGTTTTTATCCAAAAGGCTTGAACAAAAATTATACCTACCAAAGCCAGTGTCATTACAGTAATTAAAGGAAAGAAAATTTTTTTGTTCATTTAATTTACTTGTAAATTGAATTAAAATAAGTTACTAATTTTTTAACTGTTAGAATATTTTCATCGATGGTAGAATTAACAAAAATATAATCTGCAAGAGGAATTTTTTTTTCATCCTTCCATTGATTATTAATTTTTAACATCGCTAGAGACTTATCAATCTTATCTCTATTCATTATTCTTTTAATTCTAACACTTAAATCAGAGGTAACCAAAATATTAAAATCATTTCTTTTGTAAGAACCCGTTTCAAAAATCAATGCAGATTCATAAATAACATAATTTTCATCTTTAGTTTTCATCCAGCACATAAAATCTTTTTCAACTTGAGGATGAACAATTGAATTCATAAGTTCAAGTGATTTTCTATTGTTGAAAATTAAACTTGACAAGTACGTTTTATTTAAACTATCGTCAATATATGTATTAGAACCAAAGCATTTGATTAAACTATCTTTTAAATCTACAGAGTTATTCATAAGAAATTTTGCTCTTTCGTCTGAATTATAAACTTGAATATAATTTTTAGAAAACTCATTAGCTAATACTGACTTACCTGAACCTATTCCACCTGTTAATCCAATTATTTTCATAATAGTTTTATAAAATTAACAGAATATATCTAATTTTAACTATTTGTCTTTTGAAGAAGATACAATGTCTATTATTTCTTGACTAACACCAACATTAGAAAAACCTCCATCATTATATAAATTCTGAAGAGTGACTCTTTTTGTTAAATCTGAAAATAAGGTAACAGTGTAATTAGCACAATCTAAAGCAGTGGCATTTCCAAGTGGTGACATTTTTTCAGCGTAAGTAATAAAACCATCAAACCCTGTTACACCTTTTCCTGCAGTTGTTGGAGTTGGTGATTGTGAAATTGTATTTACTCTAACTTTCTTTTCTTTTCCAAAAAAATATCCAAAACTACGAGCTATTGATTCTAAATAAGCTTTATTATCTGCCATATCGTTATAGTTTGGAAAGACTCTTTGAGCTGCCATGTATGATAATGCAACAATGCTAGACCATTCGTTCATAGCGTCTAATTTGTATAAACATTGTAATAACTTGTGAAATGATACAGCAGACACATCCCATCCCTTTGATGTCCAATCGTGATTTAAATCCGTATAATGCTTTCCTTTTCTAACGTTCACTGACATGCCTATAGAATGTAAGACAAAATCAATCTTACCGTCAAAAATCTCAACAGTTTTGTTGATTAATTTTTCTAAATCTTCAATTTTTGTTGCATCAGCTGGAATTAACTTTGATTGAGTTTTTTTTGCTAACTCATCTACATTTCCCATCCGTAATGCTATTGGTGCATTAGTAAGAACAAACTCCCCTCCTTCTTCATGAACCCTTTCGGCGGTTTTCCAAGCAATAGAATTCTCGTCTAGTGCTCCGAATATTATACCTTTCTTGCCTTTTAAAAGATTATATGACATATCTATTTTTTTGTTTAAATATAATATTAATTAAGCAACTGTTTTGCGTGAAATAAAGCAGAATCTGAAATCTTATCGCCTGCTAACATTCTTGCAATTTGATCAATTCTCTCCTCATAATTAAGCAGCTTGACATAAGTAATAGTGGTATTCAATTTATTTTTTTTATAAACATTAAATTGTTGGTTACCCTTAGCTGCAACTTGAGGAAGATGAGTAATAGCAATAATTTGCATATTTTTACTCATATCTAACATCATATTAGCCATAGAGTTAGATATTTCACCTGAAACACCCGTGTCAATTTCATCAAAAATCATAGTTGGTAAATTTAAATTCATAGAAAGAATATATTTTATTGACAATAATATCCTTGATAATTCACCTCCAGATGCAACTTTAAATAAAGAATCATGCTCGACACCTTTATTTGCAGAAAACAAAACTTCAATTTCATCGGATCCAAATTGATTAAATTTAATAGCTTGTGAAATATTGAACTTAAAGGAACAATTTTTCATTCCTAAATTTGATAACAAAGATTCTAAATCAAGTTTTAATTTAGGTAATATTTTTTTTCTTGAAATAGATATTTTTTTTGATAACTCATTTAAAAATAATTCTTTTTTCTTAATTGATTTTTCTAATTCTTTTATATCAATTTCAATATCTCCTGATTTATTTAATTGATCCTTTAATTTATCTTTTTTTTCTAATAATTCTTTAACTGTACTTAGCGAATGCTTTTTTTGCAAATTATATATTAAATCAAGTCTAGCTTCTAATTCTCCAACCTGAGATAAATCATCAAATAATTCTAAATTAGGATTGTCTAATTCAGATTGGATATCACCCAATTCAATCAAAATACTTTGTAATCTATTTTTAACATCAGAATATTCACTTGTATATTTTGATAAATTTTCTAAATAATTATTTACAGAATATAGTTTATTTTCTATACTATCTCCTGTGAACAAAATATTATGAATTTCTGAGAAATTAGATTTTATATTTTCAGCATTCTTCAGCAACTTAAATTTATTTTCAATTTCTTCTTGTTCTCCTTCTTTTAGATTTGAATCTTCTAATTCATTATATAAATACAAAAAATAATCATTATCATTTATTAGACTAGTATTTAATCTTTTCAGTTTTTCTAATTGACTTTTATCTTCATTAAAATCTTGTAAAACTTCATTAAAGTTTTTTACAATATTTTGTTGCTCTGCTAAACTATCAATTAGTGAAAAGAAAAAATTATTATTTGTATTAAATAAAGATTGATTCTGAGTATGTATATCTATTAATTTTTCTCCAATACTTTTTAATAATTCTAAATTTACAGGGGAATCATTTATGAAGGATCTAGACTTACCATTTGGCAAAATTTCTCTTCTCAAAATAGTTCCTTCATAGTAATCCAAACCATTTTTATCAAATATTTTTTTTATATTAAAATTCTTAAGATCAAATTCAGCTTCTAAAACACATTTTTTAAAACTATCTTTTAGTAAGTTTTGAGAACCTCTTTTGCCAATAATAAGAGAAAGGGCATTTAACAAAATTGATTTTCCAGATCCTGTATCTCCAGTAACAGTTGTAAAACCAGAATGATAATCTATTTCAAGACTATCAATTAGTGTAAAATTTTTTATAAGAATTTTAGTTAACAAATTTTTTTTATTTACAACATTAAAATAACGATTTATCGTAAACTATTCCACTTATTCGAGAAAAAAGGAGATAAATAATTTAGATGATTTATGAGTTTAGAATTATCAAAATAAATTCCACCAGAAAAAATTTGTTTTATTTCATCTGACTTAGTATCAAATATAATTTTAAGTAAAATAGAATTAGGAGATCTTCTTTGAATGGGTTTAAGATTAAAAATTGAAATACTAATGTTACTTTTTGCCTCAAAAATATTTTCACTCATCAAATCAAGTCCATTCACATGATAATTATAATAGAATGCTTTGAATTCTTTGGATTCATCTGTCGATAAAGTTTGTATTAACCAAAATTTATTGTTCTTTCCATCAGAAAAAGACGAGTCCCATCCAAAATTATTATTTTGATTTGCTAAGTTTAAGATATTTTTAGCTGAATTAAAAAAATAATCACCACTGTTTAACTCATAAGATTCTTTATCAATTCCTAAAATTATATTTACATAAAAAGCTAAAATAGATGATAAATTTGATGAAAATTGAGTTTGGTTAAAAACAATTGATTCAAACTCAACATATTCAAATTGAATATTTTTGTCAACATATTTAAAAATTGGAGTTGAATATGTTGAATTTAATACAGGTCTGTCTGATTGAAATTCCATATTTCCAACAAAAAAATTATCTGAAAATCTTGTTACGTTGAAAAGAATATTTAAATTAATAAGCTCATATTGATCTAAATTATCATCAGACCATTTAGTACTTTCAATAAATAATTTTATAGAATTTTCTAAGTTTTTAAATACAGAGTTATTGGTTTGATTTATTGATTCAAAATTAACCACAACACTTGTATTAAATTGCTGAGAAAAAACAAGTTGAATTAAAAAAAAAGAGAATAAAAAGCTATATTTTTTCATTAAAGTCATTTAAAATTTGATCAAAAATGTCTTTAGCTACCTCCTCTTTAATTTTTAATTTAAATTTTTTAACCGATCCATTAAGATTAATATAAGTAACCTTATTAGTATCGAATCCAAATCCTGCACCCTTGTCATTTAGAGAGTTCAATATAATAACATCTAAATTCTTTTTCTTAATCTTTAATTTTGCATTTATAAACTCATTATCAGTTTCTAATGCAAATCCAACTAAAATTTGATTATTTTTTTTATTTTCACCTAAATATTTTAAAATATCAATATTTTCTAAAAGTTCAATTGATAAAAGGTTTTTATTTTCTTTTTTTATTTTTTTAGTTGAACTAAATTTTGGTTTAAAATCAGAAACAGCTGCTGACATAATAATTATATCTGATGATTTACATTGTTTTTTAACTTCAGAAAACATTTCGTCAGCTGTTATCACATTTATAACTTTAACATTATCATCATTTAGACTCAAACTTGTTGGTCCAGATATAAGAGTAACATCAGCGCCAAGTTTAATAGCAACTTTGGCTAATGCATAACCCATTTTACCAGAGGAGAAATTTCCAATAAATCTAACAGCATCAATAGATTCATATGTTGGACCAGCTGTTATTAAAATTTTTTTTTTAAATAATTTCAGTTCTCTTCTCAAATCATTTTTTATAAAATCAATAATTTCATTAGGTTCACTCATTCTTCCCTCACCTACTAAACCACTTGCTAATAAACCAGAATTAACTGGGATATGTTTATTACCAAAAGAAATTAGTTTATTAATATTATTCTTATTAGCCATGTTTTTATGCATATCAAGGTCCATAGCTGGGGCAAAATAAACTGGACATTTTGAAGACAGATAGGTAGCTAATAACAAATTGTCTGCTTGAGCAGATGCCATTTTAGATATTGTATTTGAAGTAGCAGGTGCAATAATAAATAAGTCAGCCCAAAGTGCTAAATCTACATGATTATTCCATACTTTATTTTGATTATTCTTATCAAAAAAATCAGAAAGAACTGGCCTATTTGAAAGAGTTGATAATGTTAATGGAGTAACAAAATCTTTGGCATTTGGAGTTAATAAAACTTGGACATTAGCTTCAGATTTAACTAATAATCTTAGTAAAAAAATTGATTTGTAAGCGGCAATTCCTCCTGTTATTGCTAATAGAACATTTTTTCCACTTAGAATAGACATTTCTATTCGTTAATTTCAGTATTTCTATAATAAATTTTTTCCTTAAGCCAATTTTCAATTGCCATAGCATGTGCTTTGGGAAGTTTTTCATAAAACTTTGAAACTTCAATTTGTTCTTTATTTTCAAAAATTTCGTCTAAACTTTCAGTTGGACTGGCAAATTCTTCCAACTTTTCTAGAAGTTCTTTTTTAATTGACTCGTTAATTTGTATTGATCTTTTAGAAATAATAGAAATAGCTTCATAAATGTTGTTAGTTTGAGAGTCTATAGCATTTCTGTCATAAGTTATTGTTTCTAAAGGTGCTTCCGTTTTTTTAAAGTTCATATAATAAAGTTTTTTACTCAGTGGAATTTTTCGCAAATATAGTAATTTCTTTTTCTATTGTTTCGAGCATTTTATTTGATCTGTCTATATATTTTGTTTTAGGGTATGTATTTATTAATTCACTATGAATTTTTTTGGTATTATTTAGTCTTTCCAATTTTTTTTCATCAATACTATTTATTGCCAATTCATATGATGAATCTAACAAATAAAATAAAGCATCTTCTCTGTAGGGAGTTCCTGGATAATCTGAAATAAAATCATCTAATACAATGATGGCTGATTTGTAATCTCTAATAGTGTTAAACTGTTTAGCTATTTCAAATGCTTTGAATTCTAACTTTATTCTAAGCTCTTGAACCAAATCATTTGCATCAGACATTTTTTCAGAATCCGGATAATTATTAATAAAATCTTGTAGTTTCTCAATTGCAGTCAAGGTTTCTTTTTGATCTAAACTATATCTAGGTGAAGTTTTATAATAAGAATATGAACCAAGAAATGCAGCTTCATCTACTTTTTGGCTCATAGGATATGCTTTTACAAAACTTTCGAATTGATATCCTGCATCAATATATTTTTTAGTATTTAACAATGAATTAGCATAGAAAAAAGTGACTCTTTCAGCCTGTGGCTTTCCTCTATATTTTGGTAAAATTTGTTCAAACAACCTTGATGCTCTTCTAAATTCTTGATTATCATAATATTTTTCAGCAGCATCATATTTTACTTTAATGTCCTCGTTCTTTAAAACTCTTTGAAATTCATTACAAGAGCCAAATGAAATTAGTATTATAAATAAGTAAAAATATTTTTTAATATGCATCTGTCAAATTTAATATTTTTAATGAGGAATCAAATACAATTTTTACTGTTTATTTAACTCATTTAGAGTTTTCTTAATTTCATTTTTTAATTCATCACTAACAGTAGTTAATGGCAAACGTACAACATTCTTACACAACTCAATTGATGATAAAGCTGATTTAATACCAGAAGGATTACCTTCTTTAAAAAGTAACTCTAATAAATATTTTATATTTCCTAAAGCATTTAGACTCTTATCAACATCATTCAATAGTGCATAATTTATCATTTTAGAAAAATACTTTGGAATACATCCAGCAGCAACAGATATAACACCATCACCACCTGAAATTACTGTTTGAACAGCGGTATCATCATCTCCAGAAAGAATTAAAAAATTTTCAGGTTTGTTTGCAATAATTTTTGAGATCTGATCTAAATTTCCCGATGCTTCTTTTATACCAATTATATTTTGTTTGTCATTAGCTAGTCTAAGTACAGTTTCGGGTAATAAATTACATCCAGTTCGCTTAGGTACATTATAAAGAATAACTGGTAACGGAGAAGTATCAGATATTAAAGAATAATGATTATATAATCCTTTTTGACTTGGTCTATTGTAATAAGGTGTTACTGAAAGAATTGCTGAAAATCCTGAAAAATCTAAAATTTTTAAATCGTTTACAATTGAACTTGTATTATTTGATCCTAATCCCAGAATCATTGGAACACGGTTATTATTAGCTTTTAGAAATATTTGTCTTGAAAATATTTTTTCTTCTTGACTTAAAGATGTTGATTCACCTGTTGTTCCTTGAACAACAATGTAATCTACTCCTCCCTCAATTAAAAAATCTACAAGTTTATTTATTGATTTTATATCAATAGTTAAATCATCTAAAAATGGAGTGACGACCGCAACTCCAGTCCCTTTGAACTTTTCTATTAAATTCATTTAATAAGTTTTAAGTATTTCATAAACTCTACTTCAAAATCATTGAATTTTTTTATTTTTTTTGAAAAAATTAAATCATTAAGTTTTGAATCTACAGAATCAAAACCAACTCTAAATTTTGCTTTAACTTTAGATGACAAGAGAGTAAGAATATTATTGTCATTAAAAAAGTTTATCAAAAGATCAAAGTCATATGAGATAAATTCTAATGAATCTTTTCCCTTAAGTTCTCCAGTGAAAGAAATTGAGGAGGGGCTAATATTCATATTAGAAAATATATTAAATCCATTATCATTTTCTTGAAAAGTAATAATTTTTAAATCTTTTTCTTTTAAACCAATTTTAAGAGCAAGTTTGTTGAAGTTATCTACATCAACAGGAAACATGGGGTCAACTATACAACCAATGGTTTTGATTGGATTTGGTTTAATTCGATTTTCACCATCTAAAACATTTAAAGATTTTTCAATCTTTTTATTTAGAAGGCTTTCATGTAGTGACTTAAATATCATATCTTTAAAGATGTTCAAAATTACATATTTAAGAATTGAAAACTATATTTTACAATAATAAAATGAATTTTAGATTTATTGTTTTAATCTTAACAATCTTAATTCATTCCTGCACTGAAATAAAACACCAAATTATAAAAATTTCAATTAAAGAAAACATTTCAATTATAGATACTGTTGGTAATATTGAAATAGAAAAAATCATAACTCCATATAGAGATAAAATCAAGTCACTTGAGGAGGTTATAGGATTTAGTGAAGCTTCATACACTATTCGGGACTCAAAATTGGAATCAACTCTTGGAAATTTAATTGCTGATATTCTTTACGAAGAATGTAATTATGAGTTTATAAATATGCATTCAAAAGAAATTGATTTTGCACTATTTAATTATGGAGGAATTAGAAGTACGTTAAATAAGGGACAAATCACTCAACATAATCTTTTTACAATTATGCCTTGGAAGAATGTTGCCACTGTAGTCAAAATTAAAGGCCAACAAGTAATTGATCTAATAAAATATATTGATTCTGAAAACTTAGCTCATCCTAGCTCCAGATTAAACATAAAATTC
>JADHLZ010000015.1 GCA_016780345.1 Flavobacteriaceae bacterium
ACAATACCATTGAAATTAGTTCAAATCATGGAAAATATGCTTTAGCTTATGCCAAAGGTGATGAGTTTCCTAAAACATTGCCTATAACAGACCCATCTAGTTCAACTATTTCTTCAAAAGTTCTTTTTGAAGCAATAAATACAACAATTTTTGCGTCTGGAAATGATGACTTAAGACCTGTTATGAGTGGTGTCTTTTTTCAATTTTCAAATGAAAATTCAACGTTTGTTGCTACTGATGCTCACAAACTAGTAAGATATGTAAGAACTGACTATAAATCTGAAAAACTTGTAGAATTCATAATGCCAAAAAAACCTCTTAATGTTCTTAAAGGGATATTAGCTACACAAGATCTTGATGTTAATATTGAATATAATGAAAGTAATGCTAAGTTCGTTTTTTCAAATCTTGCACTTACTTGCAGGTTAATTGATGGTAAATATCCAAATTATGAAGCTGTAATTCCAAAAGAAAATCCAAACGTTCTTATTATTGATAGAACATTATTGTTAAATTCAACAAAAAGAGTTAGTATTTTTTCCAATAAAACTACTCACCAGATTAGATTAAAGATAAATGGAAACGAATTAATAATTTCTGCTGAAGACCTCGATTATAGTAATAAAGCTGAAGAAAGATTAATTTGCAATTACAATGGTGACGATATGCAAATTGGATTCAATTCCAGATTTCTAATTGAAATGTTATCTAATTTGTCATCTGAAGAAGTAAAATTAGAATTATCACTTCCAAATAGAGCAGGAATATTAACTCCATCAAAATCCGACTCAAAAAATGAAACGATAACGATGTTGGTTATGCCTGTTATGTTAAATAATTAGAGGTAATAATCTGTTCTAATAAAGTGAGATTTTTTTGAGTCAATCATTTCTCTAAGAATATTTTTGTTTAACTCGTTGTCTTTTGATGCTACAAATGTTCGAATTGAAAAAGACCTTAATGCATCATGAACACTTAAAGTAGATACTGCAGAATCTTTTCTTCCCGTAAATGGATAAATATCTGGTCCCCTTTGACAAGCGCTATTTAAATTAACCCTACATACAAGATTAACCATTGAGTCAATAATTGGACCTAAAGTATCAACATCTTTTCCGAAAATACTTACCTGTTGACCGTAATTAGACTCAGACATATATTTGATTGGTTTTGAAATATCTTTAAATGAAATTATTGGTATAACAGGCCCAAATTGTTCTTCTTCAAAAATATTCATATCTTTTGATACGGGGTAAAGAACAGCTGGAAAAACAAAATTCTTTTGTTTAATTCCTCCTTTTTTATTTATTATTTTAGCCCCTTTACTTACAGCATCATTAATTAAATCAGAAATATATTTAGGTTTTGTCGGCTCTGGAAGTGGAGTCAATAATGTGTTTTCCCAAGGAAGTCCAAGTTTTAATTTATCAACAGCTTTGGAAAATTTATTCAAAAATTTTTCTTTAATATCCTCATGAACATATAATATTTTAAGTGCTGTACATCTTTGTCCATTAAATGACAAAGTACCTGAAATACACTCCTCAACTGTTAAATCAATATCGGCATCTTTTAAAATAATTCCAGGATTTTTTGCTTCTAATCCTAAAACTAAACGTAATCTGCTTTTTTGAGGATGTAAATCTTGAAGAGAAATTGCAGAGGAACTATGACCAATTAATGCTAAAACGTCAACTTTTCCCGTTTCCATTATTGGGGTAGCTATTTCTCTTCCTCTACCGAACACTATATTAACGACACCTGGGGGAAAAGACTCTTTGAATGCATTAAGTAAAGGAGCAATTAAAAGAACTCCGTGTTTAGCTGGTTTAAAAATTGTTGTATTACCCATTATAATAGCTGGAATTAGTAATGCAAACGTTTCATTAAGGGGGTAATTATAAGGGCCTAAACATAAAACAACACCAAGAGGTCCTCTTCTTATCAAAGCTCTAACTCCAGATTTGTTTTGAAATGTAGCACCTTTTCTATCAATAATCTTATATTCTTCAATAGTATCATTTATGTACTCTACTGTTCTATCAAATTCTTTTATAGAATCATTTAAATTTTTACCAATCTCCCACATTAAAAGTTTTATAATCTTATCTCTTTCAAGAATCATTTTTTTAACAAAATTTTCCATACAATTGATTCGTTCGTAAACCTTCATAGTAGGCCATGATCCTTGTCCGTAATTGTATGCTTTATGTGCAGAATCCAATGCTTTTAAAGCATATTCAGCAGACATTTCAGGGGTGTTACCAATTAAAAATGGTTCTTTATCTTCAGAATCGCATAATAAAGTGGAATAAACTTTTGCTTGTTTTCCAATCCACGAAGATATTTTACCATCAATCAAATACTCAGTATGATTGATAATTTTTTCTAATTTAAACTCTTTTGGAATATTTGTCATTTCTTTAATTTAAACAATTTTTTTCATTGAAGTCATAGAAGCTCTTAATTTTTTTCCAATAATTTCAACAGGATGATTTCTTATTTTATCATTTACTTCAATTAATTTTGTGTTATCAATTTTGTCTGATAGTTTAAACTTTTCTCCAATGTGTTTATTTTCAATTTTATTGAAAAAGTCATTTAATAATGGCTTACAAGCATGATCAAATAAATAACATCCATACTCAGCTGTATCTGAAATAATTCTATTCATTTCAAATAGTTTTTTCTTAGCAATTAAGTTCGCAATTAATGGAGTCTCATGTAATGATTCGTAATAAGCAGATTCTTCTTTAATACCTGAACTTGTCATAGTTTCAAATGCTAATTCTACGCCAGCTCTAATGAAAGAAACCATAATTAGCCCGTTATCAAAAAAATCTTGTTCAGAAATCACATCATCAGATGGTTCCGTTTTCTCAAAGTTAGTTTCACCTGTAATTGATCTCCAATTTAATAAATTGTAATCATTGTTATTCCAATCATCCATCATAGATGATGAAAAATGTCCAGACATAATATCGTCCATATGTTTTTCAAAAAGAGGTCGCATTATATATTTCAATTCCTCAGAAAGATTATACGATTCAATTTTTGCAGAATTATTTAACCTATCCATCATGTTTGTTATTCCTCCATGCTTTAATGCTTCAGTGATTGTTTCCCAGCCATATTGAATTAATTTTGAGGCATATCCAGGATTAATTCCATTTTCTACCATTTTATTAAAAGAAAGAATTGAAGCTGTTTGTAACACACCACAAAGTATAGTCTGTTCACCCATAAGGTCTGATTTTACTTCAGCAACAAAAGAAGATTCTAAAACTCCAGCTCTATGGCCACCAGTAGCAACTGCATAAGCTTTTGCTACATCCATACCAATATTTAATGGATCATTTTCTGGGTGCACAGCAATCAGTGTAGGAACTCCAAATCCTCTTTTGTATTCTTCTCTTAATTCAGATCCAGGGCTTTTTGGAGCAACCATTATAACAGTGATATCTTTTCTAATTTTTATACCTTCCTCAACAATATTAAAACCATGAGAATAAGAAAGAATGGAGTTCTCTTTCATCAATGGCATTAATTTATTTACAACATTTGTATGATTTTTATCTGGAGTTAAATTTAAAACCATATCACAATTTGGAATTAATTCTTCAAAGGTCCCTACATTAAAATTATTTGATGTAGCATTTTTAAATGAATCCCTTTTTTGATCAATTGCTTCTTGTCTTAATGCATATGAAACATCTAGACCTGAATCTCTCATGTTTAGACCTTGATTAAGTCCTTGAGCACCACAACCTACAATGACAATTTTTTTGTTTTTTAACGCATCAACTCCTTTATTAAACTCAGAAGAGTTCATAAATCTGCACTTTCCTAATTGTTCTATCTTTTGACTTAAAGTCAATGTGTTGAAATAATTTTTCATTTTTATTTATCTGTATTTAATCCTAATATGTTAGAAATATTCATCGGTTCTTTTGAAACTGAAATTCTACCAGATCTAACAAATTGTAAAAGACCGTATGGTTCGAGTTCCTTGTAAAGTTTTTCTGTTTCCTCTCTCCATCCAGTTTTTTCAATAACAAAATAATTTGGAGAAACAGTCACCATATTAGCTTGACTATTCTTTATTATTTTTTGAATATGTTTTTCATCAAACAAAGATTTAGATTTAACCTTATATAGAGCTGTTTCTAAAAAAATAGTTTCTTTATCAGTATGGTAAAATGAAGATATAACTTCAATTTGTTTATTAATTTGCTTTATTATTGACTTTATCATGATTTCTGAAACATTAACCACAATAACAAACCTAAAAATATTATCAATTTCAGATTGGGAAGTAGTTAAACTTTCAATATTAATATGTCTTTTTAAAAAAATAGCAGAGATTCTGTTTAATAATCCAATGTTATTTTCAGTGTAAATAGAAACGGTAAAAGTTTGCTTTAAGCTATTCATTTATTCAAGTCTTATTTCTGAAACAGAAGCTCCAGTTGGAATCATTGGAAAAACATTATCCTCTTTTTCAACCTTTACCTCTAAAAAATAGGGTTTTTTTGATTTAATCATTTTGTTAACAGCAGATTTTAAATCTTTTCTTTTGGTTACTCGGTCTGCCTCAATATAATAACCTTTGGCTATGGCAACAAAATCAGGATTTACTAGTTCAGTTGAAGCATATCTCTTTTCAAAAAACATTTGCTGCCACTGTCTAACCATTCCTAAAAAATCATTATTCAAAACCACTATCTTTACAGCGCTATTTGTTTGAAAAATGGTGCCCAATTCTTGAATTGTCATTTGATATCCTCCATCACCTATTACGGCAACAACCTCTCGATTTGGGGCTCCCATTTTAGCTCCTAACGCAGCAGGAAGGGCAAATCCCATAGTTCCTAATCCACCTGAAGTTACATTTGATTTTGATTTGTTAAACTTAGCATATCTGCAAGTTACCATTTGATGTTGTCCAACATCAGTAACAATAATTGCATTTCCTTTACATGATAAATTAATTTCTTTAATTACCTCGGCCATTGTTAATCCTTTTTTTGACGGGTTAATTTCTTTATCGATGACTTTACTAAATTCTATATTATAATAATTTAAAAATTCATTTAGCCAATTATCATGTGAATTATTTTTAACTAAACTTTTTAATATGGGAAGAGTGGATTTAATATTACCAAGAATTGGCACATCACATTCAACATTTTTATTTATTTCTGCAGGATCAATTTCCATATGAATGATCTTTGCTTGCTTAGCATAAGTACTCAAATTTCCTGTTACCCTATCGTCAAATCTCATTCCTATTGCAATTAATAAATCACATTCGTTAGTTAAGACATTAGGACCATAATTTCCATGCATACCAACCATACCGACATTAAGTCTATGATCAGTAGGTAATGCTGAAAGACCTAATATTGTCCATGCGGCGGGAATACCTGTTTTTTCAATGAATTCTTTAAATTCTTGTTCTGCATTTCCTAAAATAACACCTTGACCAAAAACAATGAAGGGTTTCTTCGCTTTGTCAATTAATTTAGAAGCCCTTTTAATCATGTCTAACGAATAGTCAGGAATTGGATTATAGCTCCTGATAGAATAGCATTTTTTATAGGAATACTCCATCATTTCAAATTGAGCATCTTTGGTTATATCTATTAACACAGGACCGGGTCTTCCAGATTTTGCAATATAAAAAGCTTTAGCTAAAACAATTGGAATGTCAACAGCTTTAGTAACTTGACAATTCCACTTAGTAACAGGTGTTGAAATACCAATAATGTCAGTTTCTTGAAATGCATCAGTACCAAGTAGATGCGATGCAACTTGACCTGTAATACATACCATTGGTGTTGAATCAATTTGAGCATCTGCTATTCCTGTTATCAAATTTGTAGCTCCAGGTCCTGAAGTTGCCATAACGACCCCTACATTACCAGTAACTCTTGAAAACCCTTGTGCAGCATGAGTAGCACCTTGCTCATGTCGAGTTAATACATGATTTAGCTTATCTTGAAATTTATACAATTCATCATATATTGGCATAATAGCTCCACCAGGATATCCGTAAATAAGATTTACATCTTCCTCAATAAGTGATCTAATCACTGCCTCGGCTCCGGATATTTTTAAACTACTCATTTATAAATCTGTTACACATCCGTTTGATGCGTTTGAAACGCTTTTACAATATTTATATAATATACCTCTTTTAAATTTCAAATCTGGTTTTACCCAATAAGATCTTCTGATAGACAATTCTTTTTCAGAAAGTTCAACATCAATTGAATTATCAATGGTGTTGATAGTTATTTTATCACCATTCTCAATTAAAGCGATATTACCTCCATCTTGGGCTTCTGGGCATATATGTCCAACAACAAAACCATGAGTGCCTCCAGAAAATCTACCATCAGTGATTAATGCGACATCCTTTCCTAAACCAGATCCCATTATTGCAGAAGTAGGTTTTAACATTTCTGGCATACCTGGACCACCTTTTGGACCAACATATCTAATTACAACAACACTACCTTTTTTAACTTTACCTTCTTTTATCCCATCATTTGCTTCTTGTTCAGAATTGAAAACAATTGCTTTTCCTGAGAATAACAATCCTTCTTTTCCTGTAATTTTTGCAACAGATCCCTTAGATGCTATATTTCCATAAAGAATTCTTATGTGACCTGATTTTTTAATTGGATTAGAAATTGGTTGAATAATTTTTTGATCAGAATCTAATGGCTTAATTTTTTTTAAATTTTCTGAAATTGTTTTTCCAGTTACTGACATACAATCTCCATTCAACAATCCTTCCTCAAGCATGTATTTCATAACTCCAGGGATTCCTCCTACATGATGAAGATCTTCCATCAAAAATTTACCACTTGGTTTTAGATCAGCTAAAAATGGGGTAGCTTCAGATATTTCCTTAAAATCATTTATTGTGAAATCTATATTTGCACATCTAGCTATTGCCAATATATGTAAAACAGCGTTAGTAGATCCACCCAAAACTGAAATTAATTTGACAGCATTAATTATAGATTCTTTTTTTAATATATCTAATGGTTTAATATCTTTTTTAATCAAATTATCAATATAAAAACCTATTTCATTGCACTCATCTAATTTATTTTTACTTGTTGCGGGATTGGATGAATTATATGGAATTGACATTCCCATTGCTTCTATTGCTGAAGACATTGTATTAGCTGTATACATCCCACCACAAGCTCCAGCTCCAGGGCATGCATTTTTAATTACATTTAAAAAATCCTCATCATTAATTTTTCCAGAAACTTTTTCTCCCCAAGCTTCAAAAGCAGAGACAACATCTAATTTCTTTCCGTTATGACATCCTGGTGCAATTGTGCCTCCATAAACAAGAATCGAAGGTCTATTTAATCTTAACATTGACATTAATGCACCTGGCATATTTTTATCACAACCAACAACTGTTATAACTGCATCATAAGCCATTGCTTGAACAACTGTTTCGATAGAATCTGCAATTATATCTCTTGAAGGTAAAGAATAACGCATACCTTGTGTGCCCATGGAAATACCATCACTAACCCCAATTGTATTGAAAATAAGACCAACTAAACCTGAATTAATAACACCTTCTTTAATTTTTAATGAAAGATCATTAAGATGCATATTACAAGGATTACCCTCATAACCTGTACTAGCTATTCCAACAAAAGGTTTAGGAAAATCTTCAGATCTTAAGCCAATTGCATGAAGCATAGCCTTAGCTGCAGGTTGAGAAGGATCCTGTGTTATAGCTTTACTATATTTATTTAAAATCATCTTAAAAAAAAACCCCTAATTTCTAAAATTAGGAGTAGAATTAGAATATTTAAAATTACATAAAAATTATAATTAATATTATTGTTATATATTATTATTCATATTTTTACGAAAATCTCAATTTTAATATTAAAATAAATTATTTTTTTATGGATAAATCACTAAAATCTATTATTAACAACCAAATAAATTATTTTTCATCAAAAAAAACTATTGATATTGATTTAAGAATTAATTCTTTAAAAAATCTTTTAAGAGAAATTAAATCTTCTGAAGATGAAATAGAAAGTGCTTTATTCAAAGATTTAGGAAAATCAAAAGGAGAAAGTTATTTAACAGAAATTAATTTTGTTTATACAGAAATTAACATTGCAATTAAAAATATTCGTAGATGGGCAAAAAGAAAATCAGTTAGATCTTCTTTAATTAATTTTCCTTCTTCAGATTATATTATACCCGAACCATACGGATTAACTCTTCACATATCACCATGGAACTATCCATTTCAATTATCAATTGCACCTTTAATTGGTGCAGTTGCAGCTGGAAACACCGTAGTTTTGAAACCGTCAGAATATTCAAAAAACACTAGTCTTTTACTTGAAAAAATACTTTCTAATGTCTTTGATCCTAGTCATGTGGTTGTTGTAAATGGTGGTGTTGATATATCAACTAAGTTGCTTGAATTTAAATGGGATTATATCTTTTTTACTGGAAGCATAGGAGTTGGAAAAATAATTGCAAAAGCTGCTGCAAAGAATCTAACACCAACTACTTTGGAACTTGGGGGTAAAAATCCATGCATTGTTGATGAAACAGCTTCGATAGAAATATCAGCAAAAAGAATTGTTTGGGGAAAATTTACCAATTGTGGTCAAACTTGTATTGCACCAGACTTTATAGTGGTTAGTAAAAAAATTAAAGAAAAATTCATTTATGAATTAAAAAAACAAATAGTTAAAACATATGGGAACAATGTTGTAGATAATGATGAATATGGAAGAATTATTAGTGATAAACATATGAATTATTTAGTTTCTCTTTTAGAAAAAGAAAATATAATACATGGTGGAAAATTTAATTTTGATGATAAATTTTTTGAACCAACTCTTGTTGAAATAAACAATTTAGAATCTAAAATAATGGAGGATGAAATATTTGGGCCTATCCTACCAATAATTGATTACGATGACTTTAAAGAAGTACACGATATCATAAAAAAATACTCTCATCCCCTAGCTCTATATATTTTTACCAAAAAGAAGAAATTTGGACGAAAATTTTTAGAATCCTATCCTTTTGGAGGAGGTGCAATTAACGATACTGTTATGCATATAGCCAATGATAGACTTCCATTTGGAGGAGTAGGACAAAGTGGAATGGGTAAATATCATGGAGAATCTACTTTTAATACCTTTTCTCACTTTAAGGCATACCTTAATAAACCACTTTGGATTGATCCTCCTCTTAGATACCCACCATTTAAAAACAAAATAAATTTTTTAAAAAAAATATTAAAACTAATTTGATAAAATGAAAGAAATGAAAGTGTCAGAAGCGATAAAATATCGTAGATCTGTTAGAGTTTTTGATGATAAAAATATAGATTCTGAAAAGGTTAAAAATTGTCTTATCAACGCAACTTTAGCTGCCAATAGTAGTAATTTACAACTATGGGAGTTTGTCCATGTTGAAGACAAAAAAATTCTCAAAGAATTATCAAAAGCGTGCTTTAACCAGAACGCAGCAAAAACTGCAAAACAGTTAGTTGTTATCGTAGTTAGAAAAGATTTGTGGAGTGAAAGAGCGAAATGGAATATTAAAGAAATTAAAGATCAATCTAATAAAAATGATATTACTATTAAAAGATTAAATCAAGCTACAGTATATTATAATAAGATAATTCCAACTCTATATTTTGATTTGTTTGGTTTATTAGGATTTTTTAAAAGCTTAATTTTTCAAGCCATAGGTCTATTTAGACCCACTATGCGACAAGTAACAAGCACTGACACTAGAATAGTTGCTCATAAAAGTGCTGCATTAGCAGCTCAAAACTTTATGATTAGTATGGCAGGCATTGGCTACGACACATGTCCAATGGAGGGTTCTGACACTTTACTTGTAAAAAAAATCCTTAAGCTTAACAGAAAAGCAGAAATTAGCATGGTCATTGGATGTGGACTTAGAACAGAAAAGGGTATATATGGGGAACAACTAAGAGTTCCATTTAATCAGGTATATACTTATATTTGATTTTTATTTTTAAATGGATCAATCTCTTTTCAAAGAAATTTGCGGCACCTTTCCAACAGGTGTAACAATAATAACATCAAAAAAAAACAATATTGATTATGGATTTACTGCAAATTCATTTACATCAGTTTCACTAAATCCTCTATTAGTTCTTTTCTGTCTTGACAAGAATTCTACATCCAACGAAGCACTTAATAAAAATGATTTTTTTGTAGTTAATGTATTAAGTAATAATCAAAAAAAAATTTGTTTTCAATTTGCTAATACTAAATTAAATCAGAATGAAAGATTTGATAAAATTTCTACAAAAATTTCAAAAAAAGGAATTAAAATAATTTCAAATTCTTGTTCATTTATTGAATGTAAAATAAAAGAAAAATTTGATGGTGGAGACCATTATATTTATATAGGAGAATGTATAAATGGGGAAATTAACGATGAAATTAAAGATCCATTAATATACCATAGAGGTAAAATATTATAAATTATTTAAACCTTCTTTGAGCCAATTCAAATAATTATCCTTTGATGTGTATTGAATAGGTTTGTTTAGGATCCGTAAATCCTTATCCAAAAGCACGTAATAAGGTTGTGATGCACTTTTGAAGTTGATTGCTTGAAAAGTAGATGATTTATCACCTATTGTTTTAATTTGTTTTGATTTTCCAGATTTATATTTTAATATTATCTGATCTTCTTTTGGTAATTCTTTTCTGTCATCAACGTAAAGAGAAATCAAAACAAATTCATCATTGATCAATTTGAACACTTCGGGATCAGTCCATACGTTTTCTTCAATCCTTCTACAATTGACACATGCCCAACCTGTGAAATCTAAAAGAATAGGTTTTCCTTGAGATTTGGCATAACTATAACCTGATTTAAAATCCTTAAAACAATTAAGACCCAGAGGGCAATCATTTGATTTTGGGTATATGGAATAAAAAGAGGGAGGACTGAATCCACTAAGAAGTCTTGCTTTTTGAGAACCACTAGGTAATAAAGCAGGAAATAAGTATAATGCAGCTCCTAAAAAAACAAACCCTAAAATATAGTTAAATCTAGGTGTTTTAATTTTCTTTGTTTCATGTGGGAATTTAAAGGCTCCAATCAAATAAAGAAATAATAAAACAGAAACGACAAACCAAATACCAATAAAAACTTCTCGTTTAAGTATCCCCCAATGTTCAACTAAATCGGCATTTGACAAGAACTTAAATGCAAATCCTAATTCTAAAAAACCTAAAATTACTTTAAAAGTATTCATCCAACTTCCTGATTTTGGTAGGGTTTTTAATAGATTGGGAAACAGGGCAAAAATAGTAAATGGCAAAGCTAAAGCAAGGCCAAATCCTAACATGCCAATGGTTAGCTGAAAAGCTCCACCTTGAGAGGTAATGGAACCAACCAACAAGGAACCAAGTATTGGTCCAGTACATGAAAACGAAACCAGAACAAGGGTAAGAGCCATAAAGAAAATTCCTATAAACCCTCCAATGGAATTTGATTTGGAGTCAATTGAATTTACCCAACTAGCTGGAAGAGTTATCTCATAAAATCCAAAAAATGAAAAAGCAAAAAGAATAAAAACTATAAAAAATAAAATATTTAAATATGCATTAGTTGATACGCTATTTAAAATTTCTGGATCTAATGAGTCTAAAAAATGAAAAGGTATACTTAAAGCCAAATAAATCCCAACAATAAAAAAACCATAAAGAAAAGCATTAAATTTTGAATTACTTTTGGATTCATTGTTAGTAAAAAAAGAAACAGTCAATGGGATCATTGGAAAAACACAAGGAGTTAATAAAGCCAATAAACCACCAATAAATCCTAGTATTAAGAGATTTAGATAAGAATTAGAAGAAAATGAGTCAGAAGAATCATTAATAGATTCTAACAATTGTTTATCCTTTAAATTTAATAATAATGGATTGTTTTCTTCAATTATAAAAGAAGTCAAATCCTGATTTTGAATTTTTAATTTAGAACCATCAAATTTAAAAACCAAATCGGCTTCTCTAAAAATACAAACCACATCATCACAAGCTTGATATTCAACTATTGCATTGTAGGTAGAAATTATATTGTTTGTTTCTACTTTTTGAACAAAAGTTGCTTTATCCTCGAAATAGGTTTGATCAATATTAAATATGGGATCAAATTTAGTAATTGACTCAGATTCAATTGTTTTATCAATTAGTTCAATCGAACTAATTTTTTTATAAATAAAAGAAGTAGGAATAGCACCACCTTTTTGTAAATTTTGAGAATATAATCTCCAACCCTTTTCAATATATGTATTAGTAATTAATTCAAATTTATTTTCAGAAATTTTATTAACCTCAGTTTGAAAAGTAACAGGATTTTGAGAAAAAATAATACCACTTATTAAACAGAAAAAAAAAGGGAAAAATTTATTTATCAATTTTAGATATTTTAAAATTTAAATTTTGTTCATTATACTTTCTTTTATCAAACCTTATGCCAACTAACCATAAAATATGATCACAATCTTCGACAACCAACTGCTCTTCTTTTTCATATTTCGATAATTTTTTATCCTTAAATATTTTAGAGATTAGCTTTTTCCCTTTCATTCCGGTTGGATATATATAATCACCTCTTATCCATCTTCTAATAGTGATTGGAAAATTTATATTTTTTTTATCAAGGTATAAAGAATTATCTAGTCTTTCATTAAAATCACCTTCTTCTATTTTAATATTATCAGGTAATGTAAAATCTGTACTATTGTTATAAAAAAAATTCTCAATTTTTTTGTTGTTATTTTTTTTTAGCAATAAGTTTTCCCTGTCACTTAATAATGAATATTTTTTTGAGTGAATTATTTTCCCGGTTGATGAAAAACATAAGTCAAAAATTTCATTTGAGTTTTTAAAACCATAATTCTTAAATAACCTAAATATAAAATTTTGATCCAAAGATTTAATAACATGTTTTTTTATTTGTATGATGTTAGGCTTAGATTTAAAATGCTTCTTTTTAAAATCATAAATAACCTGTTCAATTATTAAATTATCTTTTTTTAAATAACTAATAGTATTGGAAAAATTTTTGATAAATTCTGGATTTAGTTCAATTAAGAGTGGAACAATATTGTTTCTAAATTTATTTCTTAAATAATCACTTTTTGAATTTGATGAATCTTCCCTCCATTTTAAATTACATTGTTTAGCGTATTCTATAAGTTGATTTTTTGAATATGTTAATAAAGGTCTGACAACATTATAATTCTCTTCTTTTATCCCAAGTAAACCCTCTAAACCTGTAGATCTTGAAATATTAATTAGAAAAGTTTCTAAACTATCTTCCAAATGATGACCAGTCAAAATGTAATTTATCTTGTAAGTTGTTGACAGCTCATGAAACCATTCATATCTTAATTTTCTAGCTGACATTTGAATAGAATTATTTGGAATATTGGTATTAAATTCTTTGTAATGAAAAGTAATATTGTTTGATTTACAATAATTTTTAATAAAATCAGCATCATCATCGCTTTCATCATCTCTTAACTTAAAATTACAATGAGCAACACTAATATTGTAATTTAAATTTTGAAATAATTTTAACAAAACCATGCTATCGACTCCACTACTTACACAAATAAGAAGTTTCTTACCAATAATATAAGAGAAATTTTTTTCTATATGTTTTTTAAAATCTATTAGCATTTGGTGGCAATATTACATAAAAAATAAATTATCAATTTAATGACAAAATCATAGCCTCTCCTTTAAGCAAACACTCGTTGTATTCATCAATAGGTGTTGATTTTGCTGTGATAGCACTACCAACATGAAATGATAGATAATCTAATTTAGAATTATATATTAGTGATCGGATAACTACATTAAAATCAAAGTTTTTTTCTGGATCTATAAAACCAACTGCTCCACTGTATAATCCACGTTTAGTAACTTCAAAATCATCTATAATTTTCATTGCTTTAATTTTTGGTGCGCCAGTCATACTTCCCATAGGAAATGTACTTGAAATAATTTTTCCAAAGTTTAAATTTTGATCAATTTCAGACTCTATAGTTGAAATCATTTGATGTACTTGTTCAAAAGGATAAACTTCACACAATTCTTTAACATTAACAGATCCAGGTTTTGAAAATCTTGACATATCGTTTCGAACCAAATCAACAATCATTATATTTTCTGATCTTTCTTTATTATTTAAACCTAGATTTATCATTAAGTTTTTATCAACTTTAGAATCTTTATCTCTTCTTTCAGTGCCTTTAATTGGTTGAGATATCAATCTATTGTCTTTTTTCTTCAAATATCTTTCAGGAGATGAAGAAATAAGAGATAATTCATTAAATTTAAACAATACACTCATTGGAGATTTTGAAATAGAATTTAAATTTCTGTAAACCTTAACAGGATCAATTTTTGCTTTTTCACAGAACCATTCAAAACAGAAATTTACTTCATAAATATCTCCTAAAAAAATATGTTCTTTTATAGTATTAATTTTACTTAAATATTGTTCTTTAGATAAAGTTGATCTCATGACAGGAGTGTTAAAAGTCTTATTTTCACTCTCAACTGAAAAATCGTTAATATTAATCCAGTCTTTTTCAATCTCTTCTTTATTTATGTAAAGAGCTTCAATCTGGTCTTTTCTAATTATCCATATTTTTCTGGGTTGAAAAAAAAAGAGATTAGGTAAATTAAAATTATCTCGATTTTTACTTTTTAAGTTTTCAATTTCATTTTTTAGATCATAATTTAAATAACCAAATATCCAATCCTTAGTTTGATCTATATAATTATCAAGTTTTTTGATAGAATCAGAAACAGTAAAGGGTGTTTTAGAATGTACTTCGCAGGCACATATACATTCGTAATCTCCAAGTTTATTAATGTAATTATTAGAATTTAAAAAAATTGATGTTGAAAAAGAATCTGACCAACTTAGCAACTTCTGTTTAAAAAAGGATATATCATTTGATTTAAACTTTTTTGTGAATCGTTTCAATTTTTTATTTCAAATTTAATTAATTGTTTTTTATAAAATAAATCTTTGCTATTTGATTTTTTTTTATGAGTTTTGTATTAAATGAATTTTAAAAATAAAAATTTTAACACCTCACTTACTTTGCCCGCCCCTCGTCGCGCCCGCCCTTTTGGGTATTATTCTATTTAGGAAACTAGGTGAGTCCAGTTTCGTTTCGATTCAATCTTAATTAAATTTTAACCATAGTGAAAATAACAGTCGCTTCTTTGAAGCATATTAAATATTGTGATATAATTTCAGAAACAATAAGTTCTTCTGCAAAAGTTAGAGGAACTGGAATTGCATTAAGAACACCAGATTATATTAAGAAAAAAATTGAAAACAATAACGCTATAATCGCTACTGAAAATTCAGAATTTGCTGGTTTTTGTTATATTGAAATTTGGGGTCATGGAAAATACGTTGCTCATTCAGGATTAATTGTATCACCAAAATTTAGAGGAAAAGGACTAGCAAAAAAAATAAAAAAGTTAACCTTTCAACATTCTTTAAAAAAATATCCTGATTCAAAAATATTTGGAATTACCACTGGTCTTCCAGTAATGAAAATAAATTATGAATTAGGATACAAACCTGTAACATTCTCTGAACTAACTGATGATGAGGAGTTTTGGAAGGGATGTCAAACTTGCAAAAATTATGATATTCTAAACAGAACTAACAAACAAATGTGTTTATGTACAGGAATGTTATATGAACCAAAAAAAAATATATGAAAAAAATAGTATTAGCTTATAGTGGAGGATTAGACACCTCATATTGTTTAAAAAAATTATCTAACGAAGGTAATGAAGTTCATGCAGTTAATATCAACACTGGAGGATTCACAATTATTGAAATTGAAGAAATTAAAGAAAAGGCACTTAAATTAGGTGCACACTCATTTGTTTCAATTAATTCAGTTAAGTCTTATTATGAAAAAATTATTAAATTTTTAGTTTTTGGAAACGTACTTAGAAATAATACTTATCCTCTTTCTGTTAGCTCCGAAAGAACAATTCAAGCAATAGAAATTGTAAAATATGCTAATAAATATAATGCGTCTCATATTGCTCATGGAAGTACTGGCGCAGGAAATGACCAAGTTAGATTTGATTCAATATTTCAAATACTTGCACCTAATAAAAAAATCATAACACCAATTAGAGAATCATCTTTATCTAGACAAAATGAAATTGATTATTTATTGAAATCTGGCATTAATATTTCTTGGGATAAAGCCAAATATTCAATAAATAAAGGGCTTTGGGGTACTAGTGTTGGAGGAGATGAAACTTTAACATCAAATTTAAAACTTCCTGATGAAGCATTTCCTGGAAAGCTAGAAGAATTCAACAAAAAAGATATTGTTGTAACATTCAAAAAAGGGGAACTTATTGGATTAAATGGAGAATTTTATGATCCAGTAACATGTATAGAACTAATAAATAAAGAATGTGATAAATTTTGTATTGGAAGAGATATTCACGTTGGTGATAGTATTATTGGGATTAAAGGAAGGGTTGGATTTCAAGCTGGTGGGCCTTTGATGATAATAAAATCTCATCATCTACTTGAAAAACATACATTAACAAAATGGCAACAATACCAAAAAGATCAATTATCTAATTTTTATGGAATGCATCTTCATGAGGGTCAATATTTAGATCCTGTTTTAAGAGATATTGAATCTTTTCTTCAAAGTAGTCAAAAAAATGTTAGTGGTGAAGTTTACATAAGCCTATATCCATATAGATTTACTTTAAATGGAATAAAATCTGACAATGATTTGATGAATTCAGAATTTGGTTCTTACGGTGAAGAAAATAAGAAATGGTCTTCTGAAGACGCTAAAGGTTTTATAAAAATTATTTCTAATCAAAATAAAATTTATCAATATGTCAATAACAAATAAAATAAAAGTTGGAATTGTTGGAGGATCAGGATACACAGGTGGAGAATTAATAAGACTACTTGTTAATCACCCAAAAGTTGATATTAGCTTTGTAAATAGTAAAACCTACACAGGAAAAAAAGTTGTTGAGATTCATAAAGATTTAATTGGTGAAACAGAAATTAAATTTATTGGTGAAATCAAAGATTGTGATTTAATGTTTCTTTGTTTAGGACATAATAAATCAGAAGAATTTCTAAGAAAAACATCAATTAATACAAAAACTAAAATAATCGATTTAAGTCAGGACTACAGATTAGAAAAATCATTTAAAGTAAAAGATGAAAAAAGAAATTTTGTATATGGACTTCCTGAACTTTATAAACAGAAAATAAAAACAGCGAAAAATATTTCAAATCCTGGTTGTTTTGCAACTGCTATAGAAATTGGTTTAATACCCTCAGTTGAAAAAAAATATATTCATGGTGAAGTTCACACAAATGCAATAACAGGAAGCACTGGAGCTGGAATTGTGCCTTCAAATACAACTCATTTTAGTTGGAGAAATAACAATGTGTCAAATTATAACGTATTCAATCACAGGCATTTAAACGAAATTTATCATCATTTAAATCAACTTTCAAATGAAATCAAAATTAATTTTATTCCAGTAAGAGGAAACTTTTCTAGAGGAATATTTTGTACAAGTTATTTTAAGTCTAATGTTAAAATTGAAAAAATTAATGAACTGTATAGCCACTATTATAAAAATCATCCATTTGTACACATTTCTAAAAATGAAATTAGTTTAAAAGAAGTTATAAATACAAATAAATGTATTCTTCATTTAGCTAAAGTCAATGACAAAATATTAATTACATCAATTATTGATAATTTAATTAAAGGTGCATCTGGACAAGCTATTCAAAATATGAATTTAATGTCTGGTTTTGAAGAAACGACCGGTCTTAACTTAAAATCATCAATTTTTTAAAAAATAATAAATAATGAAATTTTCATCCTCTTTTGAAAAAATTAATCAAATATCATCAAAATGAATTTATTTAATGTATATCCACTTTACGAAATGACACCATCACATGCCAACATGTGTTATGTATTTGACAAAAAAGGAGAAAAATACCTAGATTTATATGGAGGGCATGCTGTTATTTCAATTGGACACAATCATCCTAATTATATTAAATCTCTAACAAATCAATTAAATAAAATTGGATTTTATTCAAATTATATAATTAACGATTTACAAAAAGAAGTAGCCAATGAAATAATACAACAATCTAATTGTCATAATTATAAATTATTTATGACAAATAGTGGAGCTGAATCCAATGAGAATGCTTTACAAGTTGCTTCATTTTATAACAAAAGAGAAAAAATAATTGCATTTAAAAATTCATTCCATGGAAGAAGTAACGCTGCTCTTAGTATAACTGATAATTATAAAATTAAATCAGAAATAAATAAAAAAATTAATGTAATACACATAGAATTTAATGACAAAGCAAACTTTGATAAAGAAATTTCAAAGGGAGATGTTAGTTCAGTAATTTTTGAGTCAATTCAAGGAGTTGGAGGATTGGATCAACCAAGTACAGATTTTATTAAACACATCTCAAAAAAATGTAAAGAATATGATACATGTTTAATTGCTGATGAAGTTCAATCTGGATTTGGAAGAACAGGAGATTTTTTTGCATTTCAAAATCATGATATAAATCCTGATATTATATGTATGGCCAAAGGAATGGGAAATGGTTTTCCTGTTGGTGGAATTCTGATTAAAGATCATATAAAACCAAGTTTTGGCATGCTAGGAACAACATTCGGAGGAAATCATCTTGCATGTTCAGCAGTATTATCAGTGTTAAAAACCATAAAAGAAGAATCTTTACTTTCAAATGCTAAGGAAATGGAAATTTATTTTAGAGAAAAAATTTCAAAAATCAAATCAGTAATTAAAATTAAAGGAAGAGGACTAATGCTGGGTATTGAATTTGATTTTGAAACTGCGCAGTTAAGAAAAAATCTAATTTTTAATCACAAAATATTCACTGGTGGAAGTGCTAACAAAAATCTTCTTAGAATTTTACCACCACTTAATATTAACAAGTCTCATATTGATATGTTATTTAACGCTTTAAAGGAGGAACTAAAATGAAAAAATTTATAAAATGTAACGACTTAATTGATTTTGAATTATGCGTTAATCAAATTATTGATTCAAAAAAAAACCCAACAAAAGAAGTTTACAATAAAGAAGGGAAAGTTCTTGGTTTGATTTTTTTCAATCCTAGTTTAAGAACAAGATTGAGTGTTCAAAAAGCTGCAATAAATTTGGGAATGAGAATAATATGTATGAATATTAAAGATGAAGGATGGCAACTTGAATTTGACGATAATGTAATTATGAATGGAGATAAAGCTGAACATGTAAGAGAAGCTGCAAAAGTTATTTCAACCTATTGTGATATTATTGGTATAAGGTCATTTGCAAATTTATCTAATAAAAAGTCAGATTTAGAAGATAACGTAATTAATTCTTTTGTGAAACACTCAACAGTTCCTATTATTAATTTAGAAAGTGCTATAAGTCACCCTCTGCAATCTTTAGCAGATGCAATAACTATTAAAGAGATGAGTAAAGTAAAAAAACCCAAAATAGTATTATCGTGGGCGCCACATCCTAAACCCCTTCCCCACGCTGTAGCTAATTCATTTATTGAAATGTGTACACTGTGCAATTTTGATTTGACTATTGCTAATCCATTAGGATACGATTTAGATAAAAAAATTACAAAGGGATATGAAATTATTCATCAACAGAATGATGCTTTTAAAAATGCAGATTTTATTTATGCAAAAAACTGGTCATCTTTTGATGATTATGGAAAAGTAAATCTATGCGACAACTCTTGGACTATTGATGAAAATAAAATGAGTTTAACTAATGAAGCTTATTTTATGCATTGTCTGCCAGTAAGAAGAAATATGATTGTTACTGATTCGGTATTAGAGTCAAACTGTAATATTACTATAGAACAAGCAAGTAATAGAGTTCATGGAACTCAATTTATACTTAATGAATTATTAAAAAATGAAAACTAAATTAACGATCGTAAAAGTTGGCGGAGTTATTATAAATGACAATTTATTATTTGAAGAATTTATGAAAAGTTTTTCAAAAATTAATGAAAATAAAATAATTGTTCATGGGGGGGGTATTATTGCATCAAATTACATGATAAGACTAGGAATAATACCCAAAATGGTTAATGGGAGAAGAATAACAGATTCTGAAACACTAGATGTTGCTATTATGACTTATGCAGGACTGGTTAATAAAAAAATTGTTTCAAATCTACAGAAATTAAATTGTAATTCAATTGGCTTATCAGGAGCTGATGGTAATTTAATCAAATCAAAAATCAGAAAAGTAAACAAAATAAATTATGGTTTTGTAGGGGATATTGAAAAGATTAATGATCAATTTTTATTAAACCTACTAAACTCAAATTTAACACCCACAATTTGTTCTATAACTCATGATAAAAATGGGCAACTTTTAAATACTAATGCTGATACTATAGCATCTGATACAGCTATAGCGATGTCTAAACACTACAATGTTACATTAAAATATTGCTTTGATAAATCAGGATTGTTAATGGATCAAAACACTAACACTAGTATTAAAAAAAACTTAACCAAAAAAGAATTTAAAAAACTTGTTGAAAATAAAATAATTAGTGGTGGAATGATTCCTAAATTAGAAAACTGTTTTAAAGCATTAGAAAACGGAGTGAATAACATTTATGTAGGTAATATAGATATTATCAATACAATTGACAATTGTACAAAAATTACACTCTAATGAAAGAATTAAAATTAAAATCTATTGAACTATTAAAAAAGCTGATTCAAATCGAGTCATTTTCAACTAAAGAGTATAATACTTCTAAACTAATTCAAAATTGGTTTAAAGAAAACAATATAATTTCGCATAGATATAAAAATAACATTTATGCTTTTAATAAATATCATGATTCTAAAAAACCGTACATATTGTTAAACTCTCATCATGATACTGTTAGACCAAATTCTGGATATACTTTAAATCCCTTTGAAAGCATAATTAAAGACAAAAAACTATTTGGACTGGGAAGTAATGATGCAGGTGGAGCATTAGTTTCTTTAATGGTTGTTTTTTTACATTATTTCCATAGAAATGACTTAAAATACAACTTAATTATATTAACTTCAGCCGAAGAAGAATCATCGGGAGATAATGGAATTACATCAATAATTCCCAAATTACCAAAAATAGATTTTGCAATTGTTGGTGAACCTACATTAATGAAGATGGCTATAGCCGAGAGAGGATTAATTGTTTATGATTTAATAGTTAATGGTACAGGCTCACATGCAGCTCACAAAAATAACGATAACCCAATTATTAAATCAATTGATGTATTAAAATGGATAGATGAATTAAGTTTTGATAAAGAATCAGCTTTTTTAGGAAAAGTTAAGGCTACAGTTACTCAAATAAATGCAGGAGATCAACACAATGTAGTTCCTTCAAATCTTACTATGGTTATGGATGTGAGGGTTAATGATTGTTATACAAACAAAGAGATTAATGATTACTTAGTTAAAAACTCTCCTTGTTTTATAAAAGCAAGATCTCTTAATTTGAATTCATCTTCAATTGATTCTAATCATAAAATAGTTTTAGCAGCAAATAAGTTAAACATTGAAAAATATGGATCTCCTACTCTTTCGGATCAATCAAAAATGTCCTTTCCCTCTGTTAAGATAGGTCCTGGAGATTCAAAAAGATCACATATAGCAAATGAATTTATATACATTAAAGAAATTGAGGAAGCCATACCAAAATATATAAATCTTTTAAACGAATTACTTTAAAAAAACTATTATGAAACTTTGGAATATAGAAAACAATCTTAATAAAAAAATTGAAAAATTTACAGTAGGAAAGGATAGAATTTATGATTTACACATCGCCAAATTTGATGTTATTGCATCAATAGCACATGCTAAGATGTTAAATAAAATTGGAATTCTAACAAATGATGAATCTGAAAAAATTTTAAATAAACTAAATGAGATATACCAAGATATAACTTTAGGAAACTTTAATATTGAGGATGAATTTGAGGATGTTCACTCAAAAATAGAATCAATTTTAATTAAACATTTAGGTTTAATTGGAAAAAAAATACACACAGGAAGATCTAGAAATGATCAGGTTTTAGTAGCAACTCAACTTTTTCTAAAAAATGAAATTATAAAAATAAAAGAATTGTCAGTTAAATTATTTGATACACTATTGTTTTTAGCTAAAAAAAATAAAAACAAATTACTTCCTGGGTATACTCATCTTCAAGTAGCAATGCCTTCATCATTCGGCTTATGGTTTTCATCATATGCTGAAAACTTAATCGATGATATTTTATATTTGAACACTTCCTTTCAAATTAATAATCAGAACCCACTTGGAAGCGGAGCTGGATTTGGAAGTTCATTTAAAATTGATAGAGATTTCACTACTAAAGAATTAAATTTTGATGATATAAAATATAATGTTGTATCAGCACAAATGAATAGAGGGAAAGTAGAAAAATCTGTTATTATTGCTATAAATTCAATTGCTGGTACTTTAGCTAGATTATCATCAGATGTATGTTTTTACATGAGTCAAGAACTTAATTTTATTTCTTTTCCTGAAGAAGTTACCACAGGTTCCAGTATAATGCCTCATAAAAAAAATCCAGATGTTTTTGAGCTTATTAGAGCTAAATGCAACTCATTACAATCACTTGTAAATGAATTTAATATTCTTTCAATAAATCTAACTAGTGGTTATCATAGAGATATGCAATTGTACAAGGGGAAAACTATTGAAGCAATAATTGAAATAAAAGATTGTTTAGAAATTCTAGATTTTACAATAAAAAAAATTAAAATTAGAGATAACATTTTAGACGATAGTAAATACGACTATGTTTTTTCAGTTGAAAACTTGAACGAATTAGTTAAAAAGGGTTATTCATTTAGAGATGCATATATGCAAATTTCAGAAAATATTAAGAATAATAGTTTTATTCCTAAACGAGATTTTAAACATGTTTTAAAGGGAAGTATAGGTAATTTATGCTTAGATAAAATTAAAGCAAAAATGTATAAAGCTATTAATTAAATATGAAGAGGTCTATTTTCGGTGGCAGCTAATGCTGCTTCCTTTATTGCTTCAGCATATGTGGGGTGAGAATGGCTCATTCTGGAAACATCTTCAGCAGATGCTCTAAATTCCATTGCAGTTACTGCTTCAGCTATTAAATCTGCAGCTCTTGCAGCAATAATATGGACTCCTAGAATTTCATCAGTTTTTTTGTCAGCCAATATTTTAACAAAACCGTCAACATCCATACTTGCTCTAGATCTACCCAATGCTCTCATCGGAAATTGTCCACACTTAAACTCAACACCATTTTCACTTAATTCCTGTTCTGTCTTACCTACAGAGGCAACTTCAGGCCATGTATAAATAACATTAGGTATTAAATTATAATTAATGTGAGGTTTTTGATTTGCTATAATTTCAGCAACCAAAACACCCTCCTCTTCCGCTTTGTGTGCTAACATAGGTCCTTTTATGACGTCACCAATCGCAAAAATATTTTCATCAATTGTTTGCAATCTGTCATTTACTGAAATCTGTCCTCTTTCATTTGTTACAATTCCAACTTTTTCTAAATCGAGACCTTTTGTATAAGGTTTTCTTCCAACTGAAACCAAACAGTAATCACCATCAAAAGTAACAATATTAGCATTTGAATCTTCACAAGTTACTGTAACAATATTATTTTTAGAAATAATTTCAGTAACCTTATGAGAAAGATTGAAATTTATTTTTTGTTTTCTAAAAATTCTTAAAAGTTCTTTAGAAATGGATTTATCCATAAATGGGGTAATCTTGTCAGAATATTCAACTATTGATACCTCTGAACCTAATCTACTATATACTTGCCCTAACTCTAATCCAATAACTCCTCCACCAATAACAATAAGTTTTTTTGGAATTTCTTTAAGTTGAAGAGCTTCAGTTGAAGATATGATTCTTTCCTTATCAAACTTAGCAAATGGTAAAGAAATGGGTTTAGATCCAGTTGCTATAACAGCTTTTTTAAAATTTATTTTTTTTTCATCATTAACAGTTGAAATTCTTATTGTTTTATTGTCAAGAAATGACCCAATTCCATTAAAAACTGAAATTTTATTTTTAGACATCAAAAAATCTATTCCTTTTGTAGTTTGTTCTACAACAGAATTCTTTCTTGAAATCATTTTTTTTAAATCAACTTTAATAGTACCATCAATTTCAATTCCGTGAGTTGAAAAATTATTAACGGCTTCATGAAAATGATGAGAAGAATCTAATAATGATTTTGAAGGTATACATCCCACATTCAAACAAGTTCCACCAAGAGTATCATATTTTTCTATAATTGCAGTTTTCATTCCTAATTGTGCACATCTTATTGCACAAACGTATCCACCTGGTCCTGAACCTATAACAACTACATCAAAATTTTCCATTTATTTTTTTTTCAAAAATACAAATGTTTTATTTTAATTCATAAATGAATTAAAATAAAATAAAGTATATTATTCTAAGTAGTTATATATTAGCAATATGGGAAAAATTAAGGATAAAAATACAAACGTAATTAACTTGACTCTCAATGAATCTTTATTACCAATTTGTATTCTAATTATCATGTTATCATTTAATGTTTATATCTATGGTGAAGATAGTATGAGCGGTTCTAATCAATTTATTCTGTTGATGGGAGCTGCGGTTGGAATATTTGTTGGAATAAAAAAAGGGCTTAACTTTAAAATCATACTTGATCAAGTTGCAGAAAATTTAAAATCAGTAACAGGGGCTATTATAATTTTACTATTTGTTGGTGCTCTTTCTGGTACTTGGCTAATTAGTGGTATAATACCCTCTATGATATATTATGGATTAAAAATTCTACATCCGTCATTTTTTCTACCATCTTGTCTAATAATATGTGCTATTATTTCTATAGCTACAGGAAGCAGTTGGACAACATCTGCAACAGTAGGTATTGCTCTTATTGGAATTTCAAAAGCTATTGGAATTCCAGTTGAAATGTCTGCTGGAGCTATAATATCTGGAGCTTATTTTGGTGACAAATTATCCCCTCTTAGTGACACTACAAACCTTGCACCTGCTATTTCTGGTTCAAATTTATTCACTCATATTAGATACCTTACAATTACTACCATACCTACTATAACAATTAGTCTTTTAATTTTTATAATTCTTAATTTTTACACTTTATCCTCAGGACCAACTGATAATACTTCCCTACTAAAAGCAATTAATGGGACGTTTAATATAACTCCTTACGTTTTTATTGTTCCTATGATTGTTATTATTTTAATTATTAAAAAAACACCTCCAATTATAGCATTATTTACTGGAACAATTTTAGGTGGATTTTTTGCTTTAATTTTTCAGCAAGACATATTGACTCAACTATCTAGTTCATCGGTTTTTACACTTAAAGGTGCATACAGTTCTATAATAAATTCAATTACAATAGATACTAATATTGAATCTGGAAATATTGAATTAAACGACTTGTTTTCAAGTGGAGGGATGTATGGCATGATGAATACAATATGGTTAGTAATTACAGCTATGGTTTTTGGCGGAGTAATGGAATCTATAGGAGCTTTAAAAAAAATTACAGTTTCAATATTAAATCTTGGAAAATCAACTTTCTCTTTATTTAGTAGCACAGCAGTTAGTTGTATCGCAGTTAACTTAACAACATCTGATCAATACTTAGCAATTGTTATTCCTGGAAAAATGTTTCAAAAAGCTTTTAAAGAGAAGGGGTTGGCTCCAGAAAACTTAAGCAGAACTCTTGAAGACACTGGTACTGTTACTTCAGTTTTAATTCCTTGGAATAGTTGTGGAGCTTATCAATCTACAGTCTTGGGTGTTGGAGTTATTGATTACTTTGTTTATGCAATTTTTAATTGGTTAAGTTTTTTTATGACACTAATTGTTGCTGGACTTAATTATAAGATCAAAAGAATTTAAATACTAAAATTTAAATATTTATTTTTGCTTTAAACCTCTATGACTAAAATTTATAACAGATTGAAAATTTTTTTTAGGGTATCTAGGTCTCAACAAATAATGTTTGGGGTATTTTTAATTCTGTTATCAATTATTGTATTTTCTTCTTTAGTTTCATATTTAGAAACTTGGAAAGCAGATCAATCAGAGTTAGATGGTTTTTTCGATAAAGATTCTGAAACTTTAAACATAGCCAGAAAATTTGGTTCAATTATAAGTCACCTTCTTATTTATATTATGTTTGGTATTTCATCTTTTATATTTCCTATTCTACTATTTGTTTCAGGACTTACTTTATTTGTTGATGCTAGTACTAATAAACTTTTAGATAAATGGTTTTGGGGAATAATTATAATGTTGTGGTTTTCTCTTTTTTTTGGTCATTTCTCCTCAAATTACATTTATTCCGGTTCTATAGGATATGAGATTAACAAAGTCTTAATGGTTTACATTGGTAAAATTGGAATAATATCAATCTTGGTATTCATTTTATTGTCTTATATAGTGTTAAGATTAAAAATAACACCAGAAAAAACATTTATTTTTATTAAAAGGCTAATTCCAAATCCTAATTCTAATTCTAATTCTAATTCAAAAGATAATAATGATGAATCATCCGAATTTGAAATAAAAGAAACTGAAGAAAAAATAAGTAAGTTTAATTTCAAAAACGAAGAAACAAAACCAACAATTCAAAACTTTTCTTCCTATGAAAAAAATAGTGAATCTGAAATAGTAAAAGAAGAAATAAAAATTAAGATAGAAAGTACTGAAAAAGAAGAAATATTAGATGAAGATGTAATTGCTAAAAGTTTAGTTAAAAAATTTGGAGAATACGACCATACTTTAGAATTAAAAAACTTTAAACCTCCATCAATAGATTTACTTAATGAATATGATAAAGGAGGTGTTATAACAATAAATGAAGAAGAATTAGAAGAAAATAAAGAAAAAATTATTGATACCTTAAAAAATTATAAAATAGGAATTGATCAAATAAAAGCTACCATAGGTCCTACTGTAACATTATATGAAATAATACCAGAAGCTGGTATTAGAATTTCTAAAATCAAAAATCTAGAGGATGACATTGCATTATCTTTATCTGCACTTGGAATTAGAATAATAGCTCCAATTCCTGGAAAAGGAACTATTGGAATTGAAGTTCCTAATAAAAAACCAACTATAGTTTCAATGAAATCAGTTCTTTCTTCAAAAAATTTCCAAGAGGCTGAAATGGAATTACCACTTGCACTAGGGAAAAATATAAGTAATGAAACTTTTGTTGTTGATCTTTCCAAAATGCCTCATCTGCTTATGGCAGGTGCTACAGGTCAAGGAAAGTCAGTTGGTCTTAATGCGGTTTTGACTTCACTTTTATATAAAAAACACCCATCTGAAGTAAAGTTTGTTTTGGTAGATCCTAAAAAAGTTGAACTCACTTTATTTAATAAAATTGAAAGACACTATTTAGCGAAATTACCGGACACAGATGAAGCAATAATTACGGATAATAAAGCTGTAATAAAAACTTTAAATTCTTTATGCATTGAAATGGATAACCGTTATGAAATGCTTAAAAATGCAATGTGTAGAAATATTAAAGAATACAATGCAAAATTTAAACAAAGAAAATTAAATCCTGACTCAGGAAATATATTCTTGCCTTACATAGTTTTAATTATTGATGAGTTTGCAGATTTAATAATGACTGCTGGAAAAGAAGTTGAAACTCCAATAGCTAGGTTAGCACAATTAGCAAGAGCTGTTGGCATTCATTTAATAATTGCCACTCAAAGACCCTCAGTTAACGTTATAACAGGTTTAATTAAAGCAAATTTTCCTGCAAGAGTTGCTTTCAGAGTTACATCTAAAATAGATTCTAGAACAATATTAGATAGCGGGGGTGCAGATCAATTAATTGGAAAAGGAGATATGCTATATACTCAAGGGAATGAACTAATTAGGATTCAATGTGCTTTTGTAGATACACCAGAAATTAATAAAATAACGGACTTTATAGGTTCTCAAAAGGCTTATGCTACTGCTCATGAATTACCTGAGTATATTGGTGAAGAGAGTCTATCTTCTTTAGATTATGATATTGAAGATAGAGATGTTTTATTTAAAGAGGCTGCTGAAATAATAGTTATGGCACAACAAGGTTCAGCATCATTATTACAACGCAAAATGAAATTAGGGTACAATCGTGCAGGAAGAATAATAGATCAATTAGAGGCTGCGGGAATTGTTGGTCCATTTGAAGGTAGTAAAGCTCGGGATGTATTAATTTTAGATATAGCTTCATTAAACTCATTTTTGGAAAACGAAAAAAGTTTGTCATGAAAAAAACAACTTTGTACACACTATTATTATTTGTATTTAATTTTTTATCCTCGCAAAACGATGAAAGAGCTAGTTCTCTTTTAGAAGAGGTTACAAATAAAATAGATACAGCTGTTAGTTATTCAATTGATTTTACTTACACTCTTCAAAATGAAATAGAAAATATTAATCAGGAATCAAATGGATTTATAGTTATTGAAAATGACAACTATCTTTTAGATTTTATGGGAATTAAACAATTATGTGACTCGAAAAAAATATACTCAATAGTTTCTGAAAATGAGGAAATTATAATTTCAGATATTAAAGAAAATCAAAATAGTGAGTCGATAAAACCCTCTAAATTATTAAATTTTTATCGAGAAGGATACTTAATTCTGTGGGATAAAATAGAAAATTACAAATCTAGTAAGTTACAATTTGTAAAATTAATACCAAGTAAATCAAATTCTGACATTGATTATTTATTATTAGGTATTGATACTAAAACAAAAAACATTCAAAAAATAGTTGAAATAGGAAAGAATAAAACAAAAACTGTTTTAACTATAAATTCAATTATATATAATCCTGAAATTGATAAAAATCTATTCATTTTTAATGAAAATGATTACCCAAATTATTACATCGAAAGTTTATAAAAATGAAAATTATAGATCGTTATATATTAACATCTTATCTAAAAAATTTTTTTAGTTTCTTTTTTATAATAATGTTAATTTTTATAATCCAAATTATTTGGGTTTTTATTGATGATCTTGCTGGAAAAGAAGTTGATTTTGAAATTATTTTTAAATTTTTACTTTATTATTCACCAAAACTTTTACCTTTAGTAGTTCCTCTCACGGTTCTACTAGCTTCAATAATTACTTTTGGAAATCTTTCAGAACAGTATGAGTTAGCTGCAATAAAATCTTCTGGTGTATCTCTTTTTAGATCGATGAGAAGTATTATAGTTGTTAATTTAATATTGTGCTTTGTAATGTTTTTTATTGCAAATAGTCTTATCCCCTTTGCTGAATTTAAATCTTATAATCTTAGAAAAAATTTAGCAAAAGTAAAACCTGCACTTGCAATTACCGAAGGAGTTTTTAGTGATGTAAACAACATTAACATTAAAGTTGAAAAAAAACACGGTCCTAATAAAAATTTATTAGAAAATATTATTATCCATCAAAACACATACAATTCTAAGAATACATTAGTTATAATTGCAGAACGTGGTGAATTAAAGTCAAAAGAGTCAAGTGATATTCTTCAATTAATATTAAATAACGGTAAAAGATATGAAGAAATTCAAACTAGTTCTCAACCAAACAATAAACAAGTATCTCCTCATTCTTTGGTAACTTTTGAAAAATACATAATGAATATTGATTTAAGTGAATTTAATCAAGTTAATTTCAATGATGAAAAGTTTAATAATACTTTTAGAATGCAAAACATTTCACAATTAAAGTTTAGCATTGATTCTTTATCTAAAAATTTGGATTTTAGATATGAAAATTTTTCCAAGAATTTTTATACTAGAACAGGAATTACAAATTTTACTAGAAATGTACGAACAGATAGCTCTTATAAAGATTCTATTTTATATGATGGTTATAAGAATCATTTAAAAGACTATTCTATAAAAAAAAGATTTGATATTATTGAGGATGCAATAAATCTAATAAATGGTCATATTCAAGTCTTAGAAAGTCAAAAAGATAATTTTTTTGTAAAAGAAAAAATAATAAATCTTCATAAGTCAAATCTTTATGATAAGTATGCAATTGGATTAGCGTCTATTATCTTGTTTTTTGTTGGAGCTCCTCTTGGAGCAATAATAAGAAAAGGTGGAATCGGTCTTCCAATGGTTATATCTTTAATATTATTTCTAATCTATCATTTCGTTGGCACTTTTAGTAGAAATGCAGCAGAAGATGGTAGTATTGATTCTTTTACTGGTAGTATAATTCCAAATGTAATTATGTTACCATTGGGGTTATATTTAATTTTTAGAGCAAGTTCTGACAAATCAATATTAAGTTTTGATAAAATATTATATTCTTTTAGATTATTTTTAACAAAAATTTCTTCATTAAAAATAAGATTCATAAACAAAAAATGAGTGCAATTAAACTTAACAACATAAAAGATGCTATTGATGATATTAAAAATGGTAAAATCATAATTGTTGTTGATGATGAAAATCGTGAAAATGAAGGTGATTTTGTGTGTGCTGCAGAAATTGTAACCCCCGAAATCATAAATTTTATGGCAAAACATGGAAGAGGTTTAATTTGCACCCCTATATGTGAAAATAGATCTAAAAAACTAGACCTATATCCTATGGTAACGAATAATACTGATCCAATGAATACTGCCTTTACAGTTTCTGTCGATTTAAAGGGGAATGGTGTAACTTCTGGAATATCTGCCTCAGATAGATCAAAAACAATAAAAGCATTGGTTGATAAACAAACTAAACCAGACGATTTAGCCAGACCTGGACATGTTTTTCCATTAATCGCTAAAGATGGTGGTGTTTTAAGACGGACAGGACATACTGAAGCAGCTATAGACTTTGCAAGATTAGCTGGATTTGCTCCGGCTGGTGTAATTTGTGAAATTATGACAGAAGATGGATCAATGGCAAGACTTCCTGAACTTATTAAAATTGCAAAAAAACTTAATCTTAAAATAGTTTCTATTGAGGATCTAGTAGCCTACAGAATGAAGCATGACAGCTTAATTATAAGGAAAGAATCTTTCATTTTTAACACAAAATTTGGGGACTTTAATTTATTGGCGTTTCAACAAACTAATAATAGTCAAATACACTTAGTTCTTCTGAAGGGAGAATGGAACGATGACGAACCAGTTTTAGTACGAATAAATTCATCAATTACAAATAATGATATACTTACATCCTTAACATCAAAATCAAATAAAAAACTTGATGGAATTTTTAATAAAATTAATCAATCTAAAAAAGGAGTTATAGTATTTATTAATCAACCTCCTAATCCAATAAATATTTTATTAAGATTGAGTGAGATAAAAAAACTTCAATCTAAAGGCGAATTTAAGACACCTCCTGTCATAATGGATGAAAAAGATTTTGGAATTGGAGCGCAAATATTACATGATTTAAAAATTCACAAAATCAAGCTATTGACTAATAGTACTAAGATAAAAAGGGTTGGGATGATTGGTTATGGTTTAGAAATAGTTGAGTACATTAAGTATTAAAAAACCACAATCTCATTGACATAAAAATAACCATAATTAAGAGAAATACTTTAATAACCTTTTCTCCTTTTTTTACTGACCACCTGCTCGAAAACCATCCTCCTAAAAAATTTCCTGATGCTAAAAAAAATGCATAAATCCAATTTATTTTACCAGCAATAGCAAATGTTATAATAGCTCCTGTTGTATAGATTAAAACAATGACAACTTTTGTAGCATTAACATTAATTAAATTAAGTTTATTATAAAAATGTAAAAATAACATAATAACAAAACCAATACCTGCATTTATAAATCCACCATAAATACCAATAAAAAAAAATGCTATTATGGAAATAAAAAGATGTTTTCCTACTATTCTTTCACTAACTTCTAAATTATCAATCTTAGGTTTAAAAACTATTGTAATAACAACTATTATCATTATAATTGCTAATATTTTATTAAAGATCTCACCTTTAATATCTACAGCAATTTGAGCACCTATTAATGCACCAAATAGGGCTGAAAGTCCCAAATAGACGTTAAAAGGATAATTTGATACTCCTTTACTTTTAAAACCGGCACTAGCAGAAAATGCTGACATAAAAATTGCAATTCTATTGGTTCCATTGGCTACTGAAGATGGTAAACCCATAAAAATCATTAAAGGAAGTGTAATTAATGATCCGCCACCAGCCATTGTATTTATAAAACCTGCTATAAATCCTGCTAAAATTAACAAAGGATAATGCCAGTAAAACAAATCTATATCAAACACAATATAAATGTATAAAATAGATAGCATATAAAAGTTTAGTAAAAATTGGTTCAAAATAAAAAGGAAGTTATATTTGCAATCTATTGGAGAAATGGCAGAGTGGTCGAATGCGGCAGTCTTGAAAACTGTTGAGGGTCACACCTCCGGGGGTTCGAATCCCTCTTTCTCCGCAAAAGCCCTTGTAAGTTATTGATTTACAGGGGTTTTTATTTTTGGTTGCCTATATCGTTGCCTTTACTACTCTTAACTCTTACTAAGTTAATATAAAACTTTGTTTAAGCTTAAATTAATTTAAATACAGACGTTACCTAAATTTTAATTCATAAATAGCTGTTTTTCAATAATTTATAAAAGATACTTACAATATTAAATGTTTAATTTTCAGAAAAAAATCAAGATTTTATTGGATGTTTAAGTGCTTAAATAAATAATATTTAGGACAAAAGATTAAAAAATCTGTGTCAACCCTATAAAAAATGACC
>JADHLZ010000016.1 GCA_016780345.1 Flavobacteriaceae bacterium
TATTTCATAAAAAAATTTTTTTTTCATTATAAGTAGATATATTTGATTTAAGAATTATAAATATGAAAAGCGCAGATTTTTTTGAAATTTTCAACCAAAGTATAGAAGATTATCATAGATTCGATTCTATTGAAAAACAGCCAGAAAACCCATATGAAAAAGGAGGGTTTGCGCATCTTTTGTATCAGAAAAATTGGATTGATACTGTTCAATGGCATCTGGAAGATATAATAAGGGACTTAGAAATTGACCCCATTGAAGCCTTAAAAATTAAAAGAATTATTGACGCCTCAAACCAAAAAAGAACTGATTTAGTTGAATATATTGATGGATACTTCCTTAAAAAATACAAAAACATAAAAATTAAAAGAACAGCAACAATTAATACCGAGACCATTGCTTGGGCCATTGACAGACTTTCCATTTTAGCATTGAAAATTTTTCACATGAACGAAGAGGCGATAAGAGAATCTGCTGAAAAAAAGCACAAAGAGAATTGTCAAATTAAATTACAGATATTGAAAGATCAAAAAGTGGATTTGTGCTCTGCGATTGACCAGTTAATTTCGGATATTGAGGCTGGGAAAAAATATATAAAGGTGTATAAGCAAATGAAAATGTACAATGACGAGGAGCTAAACCCTATCCTGTATATGAAAAAAAAATAGTTTACTAATGAAACACCTGTTAGTACTAAGATTTTCTTCAATGGGTGATGTGGCAATGATCATACCATCGATTAGATGTTTGGTAAAATCTTATCCAGAGTTAAAAATCACAGTTGTATCAAAAAAAATATATAAGCCTTTTTTTAAAGAATTTGAACAGTGTAATTTCTTTGAGATTGATTTTAAATACAAACATAAAGGGTTTAGCGGTTTGCTTAGGTTATTTAAAGAGCTTAAAAAACTTAAACCAACTCATATTGCTGACCTGCACTCTGTTATAAGAACCCATATTTTAAGGGTATTGTTTAAGATAAATTTTTATAGAGTAAAAAAACTAAACAAACTAAGAAAAGAGAAAAAGAAATTGTTTAGAACCAAAAACAAAGTGCTCATTCCTTTAGTTCCTACTCAATACAGGTATGCCGAAGTGTTTTGCAAATTAGGATTTAATATAAATCTTACTAATCATCAATTTCCCTTGCCTAAAGCATTAAGTAAATCTTCCCAAGAGTTTCTTAGTTCTTTAGATTCAAGAAAAAAAAGAATTGGTGTTGCTCCTTTTGCATCCTATGTTGGAAAAATATATCCACTAGATTTAATGCAAAAAGTGATTTCGTTTTTACAAAGAGATCACAATGTATTTCTTTTTGGTAATGGCAAGTACGAAATAGATAAATTACAAGTGTGGGAAAAAGCTTTTCCAAATGTTTTGGGTTGTTATAACTTAAATTCTCTTGATTTAGAATTGGAAATAATATCTAATCTTGATGCTATGATTTCTATGGATTCAGCTAACGGCCATATTGCGGCAAACTATAATGTTCCTGTGGTTTCGTTGTGGGGTTTAACTCATCCCTTTGCTGGATATGCTCCTTTTTTATCAAAAAACGAAAACATGATAGTTTCTTGTAATGAGAAATATCCTTTAATCCCAACATCAGCATATGGGGATAAATTACCTAAAAATTACATAGACGTAATGAGAACCATAGATGTTAATGAAATTATTTTAGCCGTTAAGAAATCAATAAACAACTAAACGTCATCAAAATTTATTATAATTGAAGAAGATTGAGGAACGGCTTGGCAAGTTAAAACAAGACCATCTTTGATTTCTGATTCTGTCAAAATATTGTTTTGAATCATCTTTGCTGTTCCAGATGAAATTTTAGCTAAACACGAGGAGCAAACTCCTCCTTGACAAGAATAAGGGACGTCTATATTTTTTTGCAGAGCAGCGTCTAGAATGGTCATTTTTTTTGGTATATCTAAAGAGAAGTTCTCTTTGTCATAAATTAATGTCGCTCTACATCCAGAGTTTGAGATGGTTCTTTTTTCATTTTCAGTTGAATAAAACAATTCAAACAAGATGTTTTCTTTATTATAAGATAACTTTTCAAGACATTCAGAGCAATTTTTAATCATCATTTCAGGCCCGCATAAGAGAAATTTTTCGAATTTAATTTCAGTGTGTTGATTTAAGACATAATTTATAAATCCAGAATCAATTCTTCCAAACTGAGAAAGAGGAACCTTTTCGCTGCTATAAATATTATAACAAAAAAACCTTTTTGGAAAATTTTTTAATAAAAAGCCTATAGATTCTTTAAACATTGTGCTTGCAATTGTTTTGTTTCCATATCCTAAAATAAAAATGCTTTTTTCTGAACTATCTAAAATGTCTTCTGCTATAGAAATGATTGGGGTAATTCCGCTTCCTGCAGCAAAAGCACAATAGTTTTTATCTCTATTTTTTTTGTCCAAAACAAATCTGCCTTCTGGAAAAGAAACTTCTAAAATATCACCCTCCCTTAATGCATCGTTTACATAATTTGAAAAAATCCCATTTTTAATGGCTTTTACCCCAACTTGAAGTTTTTTACTTTTAGGAGAACTACAAATAGAATAAGACCGTTTTATTGTTTGCCCATTAATTTTTGAAGATAATGTTAAATACTGACCTGCTTTAAATTTATAGTTTTGGGCATTTTGACTGTCTACATTAAAAGACACAATAACTGAATCTATCGTTTCTTGTTTAATTTTTGACACAAATAATTTGAGAGATTTTTTCATTTGTTCAAAGATAAAATAACCATCAAAAGAAAACAACAAGAAAAACATTCTAAAAAGTATGTTAAAAAAGTTATTTTTGTTAAATGTTTAAAACAGCATTAAGTCTTCAGTGGAAGGAATTTAACAGAGGAAAATCAATTGGAGAAAAATTAGTTGCTAAGATTTTAAAATGGTTTTGGATTGTTTATTTTGCTTTTATGTCTGTTATGATGGGTATAATTGCTTCAAGTTATGGAGGCCCATCAATGAAATTTCCTATTAAAAGCGACTCCCTAGCCTCTTTTGAATATGTAAACGGACAACTTATATATTTTTTTGCATACTTAATCGTAATGAGATACTTTATCCAATCTCTTCCTGTTTTAAATATTAGAGCCTTTCTTTTAACTACTATTTCAAAAAAACAGATTGTTAATTATTCTCTGTTAAGAACAGTATTAACTTATTTCAATATTCTTCCTTTATTTTTTTTGATTCCTTTCTCTTATTTACTTTTTCTTACAGGAGAGTATAAATTGGGTTCTTTAATTTTTTGGAATATTAACATTGTAGGAATAATATATTTGACAAATTTTCTAAATTTTTTATTAAATAACAAAAACACTTTGATATATACGATCGGGGGTTTTTTAGGGGCCATAAAGGCTCTTGAGTATTTTTCAATTATTGACATTACAATTTACTCTAAGGAACTCTTTTATTTATTTTATGATATTCCATATTTATCAGTATTTACATGGGTTTTTGTTTTTTGGTTATACAATTATGTTAAAAAATATTTTTTAGGAGGACTTTATATAGACACAGGGTTGCAATTAAAAATTAAAAAAGCTAAAATAGAAGATTTTAGCTGGCTTGATTCTTTTGGTAAGACGGCAATATTTATTAAAAATGACTTAAGACTTTTAAAAAGATCTAAAAGGGGAAGAACAGCTGTATATATGAGTATAGGTTGTCTGTTTTATGGTTTAATATTTGCTTTTTCTGAAGATTTATATGGGTCAACTGGATCTTTTTTTGGCTATTTGTTTTCATCAGGTGGCTTTTTGTTTATGTTTGGGTCATTTGTTCCAAGCTGGGACAGTCAATATTACCCCTTGATGATGACTCAAAATATTGAGTACAGGAGATATCTCAACTCAAAATGGTCTTTAATGATATTAGGAACCATAATCTCTACTGTTTTTGCCTTGGTTATTTACTCGTTTTTCGGCATAAATGCTGTTTTTGCTGTTATAGCAGGATCTGCATACAATATGGGGGTTAATGGTTATTTAACTTTATGGGCTGGAGCATATACAAAATCACCAATTGATTTAAACTCTAGTGCTAACGCATTTGGAGATAAAAAAGCTTTTAATGCCAAAACTATTTTAGTTGGTCTTCCTCAAATAGCACTTCCGCTTATGGTATATTATTTAGGAAATCTTTATTATGGACATGTTACGGCCTGTTTTTTTGTCGCAGGATTGGGGTCTTTAGGCATTTTCTTAAAACCCTCTGCGTTTAAGTTAATTATGAAAGCCTATAAATCTGAAAAATATTCTACCCTAAAAGCCTATAAATCTAATTAAAAACTATGATTACAATTCAAAACTTAGTAAAAAAATATTCAAATCAAACTGTATTAGACATTAACTTTTTGGAAATTCCATCTGGTCAAACTTTTGGATTAATTGGAAATAATGGGGCTGGAAAAACAACACTTTTTAGCTGTTTACTTGACTTAATAAAACCATCTAATGGAAAAATTGAAAATAACAATATAGACGTTTCAAATAGTGAAGACTGGAAATCTTTTACTACTGCATTTTTAGACGAAACATTTTTAATTGGGTATTTAATGCCTGAAGAGTATTTCTATTTTATTGGAGAATTAAGAGGGTTAACAAAGTCAGAGGTGGATAATTTTGTATATCAATTTGAAGATTTTTTTAACGGTGAAATTTTGGGTGGAAAAAAATATTTAAGAGATCTTTCTAAAGGAAATCAAAAAAAAGCAGGTATAGTAGCTGCACTCATTGGAGAACCTAAAGTTATTGTTTTAGATGAACCTTTTGCAAATCTAGATCCAACAACTCAAATAAGACTAAAAAAAATAATTAAAGATTTAAGTAATTATAATGACACTACCGTTTTGATTTCAAGTCATGACCTACAAGACATAACTGAAGTTTGTGAACGAATAGTTTTGCTTGAAAAAGGAGAATTATTAAGAGATATCAAAACAAGTAAAGAAACCTTAAAGGAATTAGAGGAATATTTTAAAACAAGAATTAATTAAATTTCATTATTTTGACTAATTAAATCTAAAAGAGTCAAAATCAGTTGAAAAAAATAGCCTTAACTGTTTTAATCGTTTGTTTTTTTGGGTGTTCAACCCAAAAAAACAAGATCTTAAACAAGAAATATCGATCTCTTGTTTCTTCTTACAACGTTTTGTTTAATGGAAAGGAATATTTAGAAAAGGGATTAAAAGAATTTAAAGACAGATACGAAGAAAACTTTTGGCAAATTCTACCAATTGAACCGATTGAAAAAACAGACAAAATAATTACTGTTGACGGGCTTGAAAACAATGAGTTTATTAAAGCCGAAGAAAAAGCTGCTAAAACTATTCAAAGGCATTCGATGCTAATTAATAACGTTCAATACAATAATAAAATTGACGACGCATACTTATTACTAGGTAAAGCAAGGTATTTTGACCAAAGGTATCTTCCTGCAATTGAAGCATTCAATCAAATTTATAATAAAGAAAATGAAAACCATTCTTGGCATGAGTCTGTAATTTGGAAGGCAAAAACCAATATAAGATTGGGTCAAGAAAGCTCAGCAATATCTCTTATTGAGGATTTGTTAAAGAAAGAGAATTTAAGCCAAAAAACACTTTCAAGCTCATATGCTACTATGGCTATGGCCCAAATTAATTTAAACCTAGAAAAAAACGCAATATTGTCTCTAAAAATAGCCGAAAAAAAAAGTAAAGACAATCAGTTGAAAGGAAGGTATTTGTTTATTATTGGCCAACTTTATGAAAGCCAAATGAAATTGGATTCTGCGCTAATTAATTATAAAAAGGTTGTAAACCTCAAGAGAAAAATAACAAGAGAAATTTTTATCAATGCTAAATTAAAAACGTTAGAGCTGTCTAACGATATTGACTTTGTAAAAGAATATGAAGAGATAATATTAAAAAGAGAAAATAAGCCCTTTTTAGATAAAATTTATTTCTCTTACTCAAAAGCTTGTCAAAAAAATGATTCTATACAACTTGTCAAAAAATACCTAAACAGGTCAATAAATGAAAATGATTATGATAAAACGCTAAAGACAAAAGTCTATACCAAACTCTCTGAAATTAACTTTGATGAATCCAACTTTCTTTATGCTGGGAAATATCTCGATAGTGCACTTTTTGTAATTGATAAGAAAACTAAGCAATATTGGAGGCTTGATAGAAAAAAAAGAGGGATTCAAAAAATTGTTGAACTCGAGGAAAGTATAATTAAATGGGACAGTTTATTAAAAATTTCGCAATACAATAAAGAAAAGCTAGATAGCATACTTAAGCCGATATTAATTTCAAAACAAAAATCTCAGGATTCAAAATTTATTACAAATTCAAAAACAAATAGAAGTTTTATTAAAACCAATTTTTATTTTTATAATTCAAATCTAGTTTCGCTTGGAAAAAAATCTTTTGAATCTGTGTGGGGCAAAAGACAAAGAGACACTTACTGGAGGACAAAAAAATCAAACAGTATTGTTGTTGAAAAAAAAGAATTAATAAACAAAGAATCCGAAATTATAGAATCTTTAGATTTTGCTGAACTATACGAGGAGATACCATTCTCATATGAAAAAAAAGATAGTTTAAACAATCTGATATCCCTTTCTAAAATCCAATTAGGTGAAATGTATATATTAAAATACAATAACAACAAATTAGGAAGAAAAGTAATAAACGAGGCTTTAAACAGTAAAATAACCCCCCAACAAGCAACTAAAGGCAAGTATCTCTTATTTAAATCATACAAATCTGAAGACGACAAAAAATATGAAATATTTAAAAGGGATATTTTAGCTAACGATTCGTTGTCAATTTATGCTAGAATATTACAAAAATCTCCAAGCCAAATAATAGATCAAGAACAATCAACTTACATTTTAGATAGTTTAAGAAAAAATTTTGAAAATCAACAATTTCAAACAGTATTAAAAGAAATTGATCAAAATATTATATTTATTGATGATGAGGAAACAAGGGTTGAATTTGAAATAATTCGCTCAGAGACGGTTGGAAGATTGGAAGGTATAAATAAATATAATGAACTTGTAAAAGAGATTTATGACAAATATCCAACAAGTAATAAATCTATAAAATTAAGAGAAGTTGCAAGCAATATAGATAGAAAATGGAAAAACCCTTCAACTCAAGCTAAATCAGAAAACTTTAAAGCAGTTTTTGTTTTATCAAATACTGATTTTTCAAACGATCAAATCAATGAACTTGTTAAGCTGCTTCAAGCTCAAACTTTTAATAGAAGAAGAGTTTCATATGATGTTTATAGCTACGACAAAGCTTTTATTGTTGTTCATGATTTTAAAAGCGCGAATGAAGCGGAAAACGAAATTCTTAAAATTAAAGGAAACATCAAAGATCTCAAACTTAAAAATAATTTTGTAAGTTTGTCTTCCCAGTATAAAAACATGCTGATTTACAAGACTTTAAAGTTAGAATAATATTTATGGCGTTTAACTTAACAAATAATAAACTAATGCAACAACATAGGGAATCAAATAAAATTGATATAATAGAAAAAACCACAAGGATAACCGGTAATATAACTTCTCAGGCAGATTTTAGAATTGATGGAAGGGTTGATGGTACAATTACAACAACAGGTAAAGTTGTTATTGGTGAGGAAGGGGTTGTTGAAGGAAAAATTACATGTGAAAACTCAGACATTGCAGGAACAATTAAAGGAAACTTAGACATTTCTGGAATATTATCTTTAAAATCTTCTGCTAGAATTGAAGGAGAAGTTATTGCGGGAAAGCTCGCTGTTGAGTCGGGAGCAAATGTGGATGCTAGCATTTCCATGAAGGGTGCAAAAAAAATGAAAGCTATTTCGTCAACTGAAAATTCTAAAACTGAAAAAACAGCCTAATCCTTTCATTGTTTTTATTGGTCTTGTTTCTCAAATGGGAGTAACAATATTTTGTTCAGCCTATTTAGGAAAATTTCTTGATGTCAAGTTTAACTACGATAAAACGTATACTGTATCTTTAACCATAGCGGGTGTTGCAATATCATTTTATATTTTGCTTAAGCAATTAAAAAAAATGAATTAAAATCTGTCTAAAAATTTCTTGTTTGTTAATTTTTGTTTTTTAGTTAATAACCTTACATTTGCGCACATATTTTTAACCCATTAATTGAGGCTTAAATTGAAACAAAGTAAATTTTTATTATCCATTGTTTTTTCATTGATATTTGGGCTCTCAACTTTTGCTTCTTCAATCAAAGTTTCTGAAAAAGAAAAAAAACAAGAAGGAGGGATCAAGATTGAAATAAAAGACTATATAACACACCATTTAAAGGACAGTCACTCTTATTCAATAACCTCTTGGACCAACAAAGATACAGGTAAAAAAACATACATTGAATTTCCTTTGCCGGTAATTTTATACGATGAAGGGTTTCATTTTTTTATGTCATCAGCTTTAAAGCACGGAAAATCAGTTGTTGAAAGCAACGGAAAATTTTACAAATTAAATTACGATAATAGTAAAATATATAAAACTAACAAGCAAGGTGACCTTGAGTATGATGAAAATAATTACCCAATCAACGAAACACCACTAGATTTTTCAATTACTAAAAATATAGCCACCATAATTTTGGTAGCCTTATTAATGTTTATGCTTTTCACAGGACTTGCAAAATCATTTGCTTTAAACAAAGGAATTTCCAAAGGAATAGGAAGGTTTTTTGAGCCTATAATTTTATATATAAGAGATGAAATAGCTATACCAAATATTGGTGAAAAAAAATATAAAAAGTACATGAGTTTTTTACTTACAATATTCTTTTTTATTTGGTTTTTAAACATGCTGGGCCTTACCCCTTTGGGAGTTAATGTTACTGGAAATATTGCAGTAACATTTTCTTTAGCTTTAATAACTTTTTTAATAACAAATTTTACAGCCAACAGAAGCTATTGGGGACATATTTTTTGGATGCCGGGAGTCCCTGTGCTTATAAAAGTAGTTTTAGCTCCAATTGAACTTTTGGGTGTTTTTATAAAGCCTTTTTCACTGCTTATCAGATTATACGCAAATATTCAAGCAGGTCATATTGTGCTTTATAGTCTTATAGGGTTAATGTTTATTTTCAATAACATGGTTGGCTCTAGCTTATCGTTTGTTTTAGCGTTTTTTATTTCAATAATTGAAATATTGGTTGCCCTATTACAGGCGTATATTTTTACAATGCTTTCAGCATTGTATTTTGGTTTTGCAGTTGCGGAAGAGGATCATTAAAATGAATGTTTAATTAAAATTATATAAATATGGAAATACCAGTAATCGTAGGTGGTGGATTAGTAGTAATTGGAGTTGGAATCGGAATCGGCTTAACAGGGAAAGGAGCTATGGAAGCTATCGGGCGTCAACCCGACGCAAGTGGAAAAATTCAAGTTGCAGCTTTAATTCTTGCTGCATTAGTTGAAGGAATTGGGTTCGCGGCTCTTTTTGCACTTTAAGAACAGAAAAAATTATACAGCATAGCACAAGCTATGCTGTATTTACTGAATTTTAAAACCTAAAAAAATGGAAAAACTTTTATCCGAATTTTCGATTGGTTTGTTTTTTTGGCAAACTGTAATATTTGTTCTTCTAATCTTTTTGCTTAAAAAATATGCATGGAAGCCTATTTTGGACGCCGTAAATGAAAGAGAAGAGGGCATTAAAAATGCATTATTGTCAGCTGAAAAGGCTAAAGAAGAAATGGTTTCTCTTAAATCTGATAATGAAGCTACTCTTAAAAAAGCAAGAGCTGAAAGAGATTTATTGCTTAAAGAAGCTAGAGAAATGAAACAACAATTAATTGATGACGCGAAAGATAAGGCAAAATCAGAAGCAAATAAAATCATTAACCAAGCGCAAGAAGCTATTCAAAATGAAAAAAATGCTGCTATTTCTGATTTAAAAAACCAACTAGCTTCGCTTTCTGTTGAAATTGCAGAAAAAGTTTTAAAAGAAAAATTGTCTGATGACAAAACCCAAATGGATTTAGTGAAAAATTTAGTAAAAGAGGTAACATTGAAATAAATGAAATCTAATAGAGCAGCAATACGATACGCAAAAGCATTAATTCAAGAATCTAACGAAACAGATAATCTTGAAGTAATATATTCTGATATGCAAGTTGTTTTAAATACATTTAAAGAGAATAAGAACTTAAAATTTTTAGTTGAAAGCAGGGTTGTCAAAAATAGTATAAAGCTTAGCACATTAAAACTTGTTTTTAAAAACCTAAGCACACTTTTTCAGAAATTTATTGATGTCCTTTCAGAAAACAATAGGATAGATTTAATAGAAACTATTTCTTTTAAATTTACTGAGCTTTACAAAGATCATAAAGGTATTCAATCTGCATTGGTTACTACAGCTATTCCTTTAACTAATGAATTGAAATCTGAGGTCTTATCAGTAGTGTCTAAGTTAACAAGCAAAAAAACAGTTTTAGAGAATAAAATTGACAAAACTCTAATAGGCGGATTTATATTAAGGGTGGGAGACGTGGAATATAACTCAAGTTTTAAAAACAAATTAAAAACTATAAAACAAGTATTTACAAATAATACTAATTTATCAATACAATAGATTATGTCACAAATTAAGCCAGCTGAAATTTCAGCAATATTAAAAAAACAATTATCCGGTCTTGATGCCTCAGCATCTTTAGATGAAGTAGGAACAGTTCTTCAAGTTGGAGATGGGATTGCCAGAGTTTATGGACTATCAAATGTTCAATACGGAGAACTTGTGCAGTTTGATTCAGGTTTAGAGGGGATTGTATTAAACCTTGAAGAAGATAATGTTGGTGTTGTTTTATTGGGCCCCTCCAAGGAAATTAGTGAAGGAGATACTGTAAAACGTACACAAAGAATAGCCTCAATTAATGTAGGAGAAAATATAATAGGCAGGGTAGTTAATGCTCTTGGAAAGCCAATTGACGGAAAAGGCAACATTGAAGGAAAACTTTATGAGATGCCTTTAGAAAGAAAAGCTCCTGGAGTTATTTTTAGACAACCTGTTAATGAGCCTTTACAAACTGGAATCAAATCTATTGACGCTATGATTCCAGTTGGAAGGGGTCAAAGAGAGCTTGTGATTGGGGATAGACAAACAGGAAAAACTACAGTTTGTATTGATACTATACTTAATCAAAAAGAATTTTATGATGCTGGTGATCCAGTTTATTGTATTTATGTTGCAATTGGACAAAAAGCATCCACTGTTGCTGGTATTGCAAAAACACTTGAAGATAAAGGTGCAATGGCGTACACTACAATAGTCGCTGCAAACGCATCAGACCCTGCGCCAATGCAGGTTTATGCGCCATTTGCTGGAGCAGCTATTGGAGAGTTTTTTAGAGATACAGGCAAGCCTGCTTTAATTATTTATGATGATTTATCTAAACAAGCTGTTGCATATCGTGAGGTTTCTTTACTTTTAAGAAGACCTCCTGGAAGAGAGGCATATCCTGGAGATGTTTTTTATTTACATTCGAGACTTCTAGAAAGATCGTCCAAAGTTATCGCTGATGATAAAATTGCGAAGGACATGAACGATTTACCGCCTTCTTTAAAATCTGTTGTAAAAGGTGGAGGATCTTTAACGGCACTTCCAATAATAGAAACCCAAGCGGGCGATGTATCTGCCTATATTCCAACTAATGTAATTTCCATTACCGACGGACAAATTTTCCTTGAATCCAATTTGTTTAACTCGGGTGTTAGGCCTGCGATTAATGTTGGTATTTCCGTTTCTAGAGTTGGAGGATCAGCACAGATAAAATCAATGAAAAAAGTTTCAGGAACTTTGAAATTAGATCAAGCACAATTTAGAGAGCTTGAGGCCTTTGCAAAATTTGGTTCTGATCTTGACGAAGCTACTTTAAATGTAATAGAGAAAGGAAAAAGAAATGTTGAAATATTAAAACAAGCTCAAAACGACCCTTTTACTGTTCAAGATCAGGTTGCTATAATTTTTGCCGGATCTAAAAATTTGTTAAGAAATGTTCCTGTTGAAAAAGTTAAGGAATTTGAAAAGAAATATATTGAGTTTTTAAACACAAAACATAAAAAGACTATGGAAATCATCAAAGCTGGAAAATTAACAGATGAAGTGGTTGATGTTTTAACTAAAGTAGCGGGAGAACTTAGTTCTATATATTAATATAAATGGCAAATTTAAAGGAAATTAGAATTAGAATAGGGTCTGTATCCTCAACTATGCAGATTACTAGCGCAATGAAAATGGTTTCTGCTGCTAAATTAAAAAAAGCACAAGATGCTATCACTGCAATGAGGCCTTATTCAAATAAACTCTCAGAGCTTATGCAAAGTTTCAGTGGTGCTGGAGGATCATCAGATAAGTCTTTTACTGAAATCAGAAGATTAAACAATGTCTTGATTGTTGTAATTAGTTCTAATCGTGGGCTTTGCGGTGCATTTAACTCTAATGTTGTCAAAGAATCTTTACTGTTTAAGTCTTCTGAAAAATTTAAATACTCTAAGATTGATTTTATTACAATTGGCAAAAAAGTATATGATACTTTGTCAAAAACAGAGAATGTTATTGAAAACCATAGCGACATTTTTGACAACTTAAATTATGAAAGTGTTTCTAAAATTTCTGAGAACCTTATCAACTCATTTACTAACAAGAAATACGATCATATAGAAATTGTTTACAATTCATTTAAAAATGCAGCAACACAGATAATCAAGTCTGAACAATTTCTTCCTATTCCAAAAAAAGAAAATAGTGGGGCTGAAAATTTAGACTACATCTTTGAGCCATCTTTGGAGAGTATTGCAAATACTTTAATTCCAAAATCTCTTAAAATGCAATTATTTAAAGCTTTGAGAGATTCATTAGCTAGCGAACACGGAGCAAGAATGACAGCTATGCATAAAGCTACTGACAATGCTTCTGAGCTAAGAGATGAGCTTAAGCTAACTTATAATAAAGCCAGGCAAGCTTCAATTACTAATGAGATTCTAGAAATTGTTGGAGGGGCTGAAGCTTTAAACAATTAATTGTTAAATCGCTAACTTTAAAGGGTGATTTTAAAAATTGTTAATAAATCTAATAATCAAATTCCCAGTTACGAAACGCTACTTTCAGCTGGTATGGACGTTAGAGCTTTTATTAAAGCACCTATAGTTATTGCCCCCTTAGAACGGGCTCTTATTAATACAGGTTTATATGTTGAAATGGAAAGGGGATATGAAATACAGGTTAGACCAAGAAGCGGATTAGCTCTAAAAAACGGAATTACAGTTCTTAATTCTCCAGGAACTATTGACGCTGACTACAGGGGTGAAATTGGAGTTATCTTAATTAATTTATCCAAGGAAGATTTTGAAATATATTCAGGAGACAGAATTGCTCAGTTGGTTATCAGCAAGCATGAACAGGCACAAATAAAAGAGGTAGACGAAATTACTAGTACTAAAAGAGGTGAAAAAGGTTTTGGCAGTACAGGTATAAATTAAATATTATGAAGCTAATTATACCCATGGCAGGAAGAGGCTCTAGACTTAGGCCTCATACATTAACAGTTCCTAAGCCCCTTATTAAAGTAGCAGGAAAAAGCATTTTAAGACAACTAATCTTAGACGTTTCTAAATTATTTGAGGAGTCAATTGAAGAAATAGCATTCGTTCTTGGGGATGAGAAGTTTTTTGGAGAGGATATAGTGTTGGAATTGAAAAAATTAGCCAAAAAACACAACGCTAAAGCTTCAATTTATAGACAGCTAAAGCCTTTAGGAACAGGACATGCTATTATGTGTGCTGAAAAATCTTTAAACGGTCAGGCGATGGTTATTTATCCTGACACATTGATTAAAGCAAACGTCAGCTTTGACAAAAATGCAGACGCTGTAATCTGGACAAAAGAGGTGTCAAATCCTGAAGCATACGGAGTTGTTAAGCTAAATTCAGAAAACAATGTTGAGGAGCTTATTGAAAAGCCAAAAACTAAAGTGTCAAATCTTGCTGTAATTGGATTGTATTATTTTAAAGATATATCCCAATTAAAAAATCAATTACAAAAAGTAATAGATGAAAAAATTATTCGTTCTGGTGAATATCAAATTAATGATGGTCTTTTAAAAATGATGGATAATGGGCAAATTTTTAAAGTTGCTAAAGTTTCAGAATGGCTGGATTGTGGTAACGTTAAAAGCTCAATTAACGCAAACAAGAAAATGCTAGAGTTTCATTATAGAGACAAAAATGACTTAGTTTCTAAGGATATGAAATTGATAAATTCAAAAATTATTCATCCGGTGTTCATAGATAAAAATGTAACAATAGAAAATTCTACTGTTGGGCCACATGTTTCTGTTTATAAAAACTCTCAAATTATTGACTCAAAAATTTCTAATTCCATAGTAGGAGAATCAACAGTATTAAAAAAAGCAACTATTACAGGCTCAATGATTGGAAACAATTGCAAATATAGTGGTGATTATAAATCAATAAGTATTGGAGATTTCAGTGAGTTAATTTAACTTGCTAGTATGAGAAATTTTTTTTTAGTTTTTTTTATTGTTTTTTCCGGATGTAAAGCAACTAAAAAGCTTGATTCAAACGTTTTTATAAAAAAAATTCCTACTAGCCTTCTAGTTGAAAAAACGGAAAACAATAAAACGAATTACAATTATTTGACCTTTCGATCACAGACATCATTTATTGAGAATGGTTCAAAAAATCAATTTAATTTATCGTTTAGAATAAAAAAAAATGATAGAATTTTAATAAGCGGATCTCTACTTGTCCCTTTATTCAAAGGGTTATTAACAAAAAATGAAGTTTTATTCTATGAAAAATTAAACAAGTCTTTTTATAGGGGAAACTATGACTACATTTCTGAAATATTAAATTATGATTTTACTCTAGAATCAATTGAGAATATAATTTTAGGTAAACCGATTAACGATCTCAATAAAATAAGACTAACTCAAAAAAATAATCAAACAAAATATATATTAAAATCTTATGATAGAAAGAAAAAGTTGTCTTACACTTACACTATAGATCCAATAAGTTTCAATTTAATTCAACAAAAAATTATAAGAGATAATGGAAACTATTTTTTAGTCAATTACAATGATTTCAAAAAATTTGAGGACACAACATTCCCACAAACAATTCAAATCTCTTCATTAAGTAATAAAAAAAGTATTGAAATTATTATGAGAAACAAGTTTGGCAAAATAAATGACAGTATTTCATTCCCATTTAAAATACCAAATGGATATGAAAAGATAAAGCTTTAGAGTACTTTATGTATAAAAAAAACATTCTTTTTGTATTTCTTTTATTAAGCCTTCAAGTTGTTTTTTCTCAAAGCTCAATTAGAAATGAGCTGGAAAAACAAAAACAACTAATTCAAAAAGAATTAAAACAAATTAACGATTTACTTTTTAGAACCAATAAACAAAAGGCTGTAGCCTATTCTGATATTGAAAATATAACACTTAAAATTCAAAGAAAACAAGAAATAATTAAGCTAACAAATAGACAAATCAATCTATTAAATGATGAAATAAGTCAAAATATAGAAACTAAAGATAATCTTGAGAAGAACCTAGAAGAAATTAAGACAGCATATAAGCAAATGATTTTAAGATCATATAAAGCTAAGTCAGGAAAAAACAAACTTATGTTTGTTTTATCTGCAGAGAACTTTTTTCAAGCCTTTAAGAGAACACAATACATTAAGCAATACACAACTTATAGAAGGAATCAAGTAAAAAAAATTGTTGCTCTCACTGAAGAGATCTCTAGAGTTATTAATGACTTGTCACAAAGATTAGAACTTAAAAAAGATTTGCTCGAGAAAAATAGAGCTAATCAAAAAATTTTAGAAACTGAAAAAAATCAAATAAATAAAATAGCTTTTCAACTTCGAAGCCAAGAAAAAAATTACAAAAAAAACATTATTCTAAAACAAAAAGAAAGTGAAAGAATTGATAAGGAAATAGAAAGACTTATAAAGGAAGCAATTGAGGCGTCAAACAGAAAAAAAGAAAAGTCTAGTAACTTTAGTTTAACTCCAGAAGCAATGGCTTTAGAGAAAAGTTTTGAATTAAATAAAGGAAAATTACCTTGGCCTGTTTCAAGAGGAGTAGTTATTCAGAAATTTGGAACACAACCTCATCCAGTTGTTAGAACAACAACAATTAAAAGCAATGGAATAATCATTGCTACTGAGAAATCTGAAAAAGTAAAAACAATTTTTAAAGGAATTGTCCTGTCTGTTCTAAAGTTCAGAGGAAGCAGTCCTACAGTATTAGTTCAGCATGGAAACTACATAACAGCATACAAAAATCTATCGAAGGTATTTGTTGAAAAAGGAGAAAGTTTAGAGTCTGGTCAGGCGATTGGAGAAGTTTATACTAATGAAAGCTCAGGTAAATCAACCTTGCAGTTTAGTGTTTTTAAAAAAACAACTCCATTAAATCCAATGTATTGGATTATTAAAATGTAATTTTATATGTATTTTGAGATCATTTTTGACAAGTATTTTCCTAAAATATCAAACTCAAGATTGACGTAATCGTTCTTTCTTAATTTGTTAAAGTTGGTATGTTTATAAGTGTATGGTATTATGGCAACCTTAAACTGATTAGGACTAGAATCAATTACAGTTAAACTAACTCCATTAATTGCTATTGATCCTTTTTCTACAGTTATATTTTTTGATTTTTCATATACGAAAGTATATTCCCAGCTTCCCTGCTTATCCTCAACATTTATACATTGTCCGATTTGATCAATGTGCCCTTGAATCATATGACCATCTAATCTTCCTCCGATTTTCATAGCTCTTTCTAAATTTATAACATCACCATCCTTCCAGTTTGATATGGTTGTTTTATTTATTGTTTCTTCAATTGCACTTACAGTGTATTGATTTTCATTGATGTCTACAATTGTTAGACATATTCCGTTATGAGAAATGCTTTGATCAATTTTAAACTCTGAGGTTAAAGAGGACGATAAAGTTATATCAAGGTTTTTTTTGTTGTTTTTTATTAAAATAATTTTAGCAAGATTTTCTATAATCCCTGTAAACATTATTAGTATATTTAATTTAACATCAAAACTAACAATAATTTAAATAAAACATTCATGTCTGATATTTCCTTACCTACTGTCGGTATTTCTTGTGGTGATCCAAATGGAATAGGTATAGAGGTAATTTTAAAAACATTAGAAGACAGTCGGATATTAAAATCATTTACTCCTATTATTTTTTGTAATAACAAACTTCTTTCTGAGCAAATGAACTCTTTAAGCATAAAATTAGACTATGTTAAAATTTCTTCATCAAAAAAAATAGTTAGTGGGAAAATTAATGTAATTAATGTTTGGGACCATTTTTTTGAAACCGATTATGGAAATCCAACGGCTGATTCAGGAAAAGTGTCATACTTGTCTTTAAAGGCATCGGTGGAGTCTTTAAAAAGTAATGATATTGATGTTTTGGTTACTGCCCCAATTAATAAAAATAACATTCAAAACAAGGAGTTTGAATTTCCTGGGCATACAGATTTTTTGGCAAGAGAACTTGATGGAAATAGTTTGATGTTTATGATTACAGAAAATTTAAAAATAGGATTGTTAACTGATCATATTCCCTTAAAAAGTGTTTATTCCCAGATTACTGAAGAAAGAATTCAACAGAAAATATCTTTGATAAACAGCTCCTTAAAACAGGATTTTGGGATAACTAAACCAAAAATAGCCATACTATCAATCGATCCTCATGTTGGAGACGGAGGTGTTATTGGATCTGATGATGATGAAATTTTAAAGCCAACACTAGTTGAAATGTCTAAGTCTGGAGATTTAATTTTTGGTCCTTTTTCTAGCGATAGTTTTTTCGGGTCTGATCAATATAAAAAATACGATGCTGTTTTAGCGATTTATCATGATCAGGGCTTAATACCTTTTAAAACAATTTCTTTTGGTGAAGGAGTCAACTATACTGCTGGATTAAAAAAAATCCGAACTTCTCCTGATCATGGTACAGGATATGATATAGCAGGAAAAGGAATAGCCGATCACAATTCATTTAAAAATGCTATTTTTTCTGCTTTAGATATTTTAAAAAACAGAAAGCTATATACAGCTTTAAAGGGAAATCCATTGACAATAAAAAATTAGAAAAGCTCTAATAAATAGACTGTTACAATTATAATATTTATTATATTCGCTCCCTCTAAGATTGAATAATGCAATACTTGAATCAGTTTGTAATTAATTTTGCAGGCTTAAAATTAGGCAATCATGAATTTAAGTTTCATCTTGACAATACGTTCTTTGAACATTTTAATTATAATGACTTTAATAGTTGTAAAATCACAACAAATATTATTTTAAAAAAAAAATCTAATCTTTTAGAATTGAACTTTTATTCAAGCGGAACGATTAATCTAAATTGCCACGTTTCTAACGAACCTTTCAATTTTCCCCATATAAATAATTTTAATTTAGTGGTTAGATTTAGCTCTGACACAATTGATGATAATGAAGAGTTTTTGGTGCTGCCAGTTGGTTCTTCACAAATTAACGTTTCACAATACATATATGAAATGATAATATTATCTTTGCCAATTAAAATTATACACCCCGGAGTTGAAGACGGGACGTTAAAGTCTAAAACGTTAACAATGTTAAGGGATTATGAAAAAAATATTCATAAAACAGATAATAAAATTGATCCTAGATGGGATAAATTAAAAGATTTAATATAAAAAATTATGGCACATCCTAAAAGAAAGATTTCAAAAACTAGAAGAGATAAAAGAAGAACTCATTACAAGGCTCCTGAATCTCAAATAGCAACTTGTAAAACAACAGGTGAATCGCACTTATATCACAGGGCTCACTGGCATGAAGGAAAATTGTACTATAGAGGTAAAATACTAATAGATAATACATTAGAAGCAGAAGCATAGTTTTTAAAATCTGTTTTTTATCATTTTTTTATCATTTTTTATCATTTTTTATCATTTTTTTGCCATTTTTGATCAAAATTCTAATATTTTGTTTTGAATAGATTGAATGCTTCGATATCAGCAATAGGGTCTTATTTGCCAGAAAAAATTCTGACCAACTACGATTTAGAAAAAATAGTTGATACTAATGACGATTGGATAATTTCAAGAACTGGAATTAAAGAAAGAAGAATATTAGATAAAGGCCTTGGAACCTCTTTTATGGCTATTAAAGCAGCTCAAAGCATAATTAAAAAAAAACAAATAAATCCACTTGAAATTGATCTTGTTATAGTTGCCACTATAACACCAGACATGCATGCTACTGCAACGGCCGCTTATGTTGCTTCAGAAATTGGTGCTTTCAATGCATTTGGATTTGATATTAATGCAGCCTGTTCTGGTTTTTTATATGGAATGTCAACAGCTTCAGCTTTTATTGAATCTGGAAGGTATAAAAAAGTAATACTGATAGGCGCAGATAAAATGTCGTCAATTGTAGACTACTCAGATAGGAATACATGCATCATTTTTGGCGATGGAGCAGGTGCTGTGCTTTTAGAACCAAACAATGAAGGGTTGGGTGTTCAGGATGAGTATTTAAGATCCGATGGGTCGAATAGAGATCTTCTAAGAATTGAAGCAGGAGGGTCACAATTACCAACTACAAAAGAGACTTTAGAAAGTAAAAAACATTTTATTTTTCAAGACGGCAAAAATGTATTCAAACATGCTGTTTTTAATATGGCTGATGCTTCTGAACAAATTATGAAAAGAAATGGATTAACTAACTTAGATGTAAGTTTTTTGGTTGCACATCAGGCTAATAAAAGAATTATTGATGCTACATCAAATAGAATGGGAATTGCTGACGAGAAGGTTTTGATGAATATTCATCGATATGGTAATACAACAGCAGCAACTATACCATTAATTCTTTCAGATTTTGAATCTAAATTTAAAAAAGGAGATAATATAATTTTTGCTTCTTTTGGAGCTGGCTTTTCTTGGGGAGCTATGTTTTTAAAATGGGCATATAATCACTAACAATTTTTTATTATGAATATTAAAGAAATCCAACAATTAATCAAGTTTGTATCTAAGTCAGGAGTAAGCGAAGTAAAAATAGAGTTGAAAGATCTTAAAATTAGTGTCAAAACTGGTTCAACTCCAAAAGTTGTACACAGCGAACCTTTATTAGTTAACCCTCATCCAATTCCTCAAGCTTCTTTGGATCAGGATGAAGAAAGTCAAAATCTTTCTGATTATGAAATTACAAATAAAGAAGATAATTTAATTATTATTAAGTCCCCGATCATTGGAACGTTCTACAGAAAACCGTCTCCTGATAAGCCAAATTTTGTCGAGTTAGGAGGTTCTATTAGTGAAGGAGATATTCTATGTGTAGTTGAAGCAATGAAGTTGTTTAATGAAATCGAGTCTGAATACTCAGGTAAAATTGTAAAAATTTTAGTAGAGAATGCATCTCCAGTTGAGTTCGATCAACCATTGTTTATAGTTGACCCATCTTAATTAGTTATATATGTTTAAAAAAATATTGATTGCTAATCGTGGTGAAATAGCCCTTAGGATTTTAAGAACATGTAAAGAAATGGGGATAAAAACGGTAGCGGTATATTCAGTTGCTGACAAGGAAAGTTTACATGTTAAATTTGCCGATGAAGCAGTATGTATTGGCCCCGCAAATAGTTCAGAATCATATCTCAAAATATCCAATATTATAGCTGCAGCAGAAATTACAAATGCCGATGCAATACATCCAGGTTACGGATTTCTTTCAGAAAACTCAAGGTTTTCTAAAATTTGTGATGAACATAAAATTAAATTTATTGGAGCTACTTCTCAAATGATAGAAAGAATGGGAGACAAAGCTTCAGCCATTGCAACTATGAAGGCTGCAGGTGTGCCAACCATCCCTGGTTCTGAAGGACTTATAGAGTCTTTTGATAAGGCAAAAAAAATGGCTAAAAAAATTGGATACCCAGTCATGATTAAAGCTACTGCTGGAGGAGGAGGAAAAGGTATGAGAGCGGTTTGGAATGAAGATGAATTTTCTGATTTATGGGAAAGCGCTAAACAAGAGGCAAAAGCAGCTTTTGGAAATGATGGCATGTATATGGAAAAGTTTGTTGAAAACCCAAGGCATATTGAAATTCAAATTGTTTCTGACAAATCTGGGAAAACCTGCCATTTGTCTGAAAGAGATTGTTCAATTCAAAGAAGACATCAAAAACTTACAGAAGAAACACCCTCTCCTTTTATGACAGATGCTTTAAGGAAAAGGATGGGTGAAGCCGCAGTAAAGGCTGCTGAATTCATTAAATATGAAGGAGCAGGAACTGTTGAGTTTTTAGTTGACAAGAACAGAGATTTTTACTTCATGGAAATGAATACTAGAATTCAAGTTGAGCATCCCATAACTGAGGAGGTTATTGACTACGATTTAATTAGAGAACAAATTAAAGTTGCTGCTGGAGTTAAAGTTTCAGGGAAACATTATTTCCCAAAGCTCCATTCAATAGAATGTAGAATTAATGCAGAAGATCCTTTTAATAATTTTAGACCATCACCCGGGAAAATTACAAACCTTCATCTACCAGGAGGTCATGGAGTTAGAATAGATACTCATGTGTATAGTGGCTATATCATACCGCCCAATTACGATTCTATGATTGCAAAACTAATTGTAACTTCTCAAACTAGGGAAGAGGCTATTGATAAAATGAGAAGAGCTTTAGATGAGTTCATTATTGAGGGGATCAAAACAACAATTCCATTTCATAGGCAATTAATGGACGATCCTAACTATCTTTCAGGGAACTATACAACAAAGTTTATGGAAACTTTTGAAATTCAAAAGACCTAATTAAAAAATTTTTTTATTTATTATTTCGGCAATTTGAACAGCATTTGTAGCAGCTCCTTTTCTTAAGTTATCAGCTACAATCCAGAGATTCAATCCGTTTTCAATTGAAAAGTCTCTTCTTATTCGACCTACAAAAACTTCATCGTGTCCTTTTGAATAAAAAGGCATTGGATATTCAAATTTTGAGACATTATCCTTAACAATTACACCTTCTGAGGAAGACAAAAGGTCTATTATTTCTGATATTTGAAATGAATTGGTGAGTTCAATATTTACTGATTCACTATGGCCACCCATTACAGGGATTCTTACTGCTGTTGCACTTACATTTATATTATTATCAAGAATTTTTTGAGTTTCATTTGAAAGCTTCATTTCTTCTTTTGTGTAGCCATTTTCTGTAAAATCATCACAGTGAGGAATTGCGTTCTGATGAATTTGATAATTGTAAGCCATTACTCCTTTTTGATTGTTGTATTCGTTTTCTAGTTGCTCTACAGCTTTAACCCCAGTTCCCGTTATTGATTGATATGTTGAAACAATAACTCTTCTGATTCCAAATTTTTTATGTATCGGAGCTAGGATCATGAGCATTTGGATTGTTGAGCAATTTGGGTTCGCTATAATTTTATCTGTTTCTTCAATAATATTTCCATTTATTTCAGGAATAATTAATTTTTTTGAAGGGTCCATTCTCCACGCCGAAGAATTATCAATCACTACCGTTCCTTTATTAGCAAATTTCGGGGCCCATTCAAGAGAGGTTTTGCCTCCAGCTGAAAAAATAGCAATATCAGGCTTGAGATTAACAGCAGCTTCTAAATCTATTATTGAATAATCTTTTCCTTTAAAAGAAATAATTTTACCAACTGATTTTTTCGAAGCAACTAAATAAAGTTCATGAAACTTTAAATTCCTTTCTTTAATTACTTCTAGTATCTCTGATCCTACCAATCCTGTTGCTCCAACAATTGCTAATTTCATTTTAAAATTTTTTTCAAAAATATGTATTTAATTGACTTTTAGAATAAGGAAAAACAAATAAGTCAATTTTAAAACAAAATGTTATAAATAAAACAATGTTATTTTATCACTCTTTTAATTCTCCTAGATAATGAACTGATAAGTTCGTATGAAATTGTGTTGGCTTTTTCTGCAAAATCTTCAGCAGAGTATGATTTATCATCAAATAGTATCACTTCATCCCCTTCTTTGCATTTAATATTAGTTACATCAATCATTATCATATCCATACAAACATTTCCAATAAACTTTGCCATTTTACCATTCAAAAGAACTTCTCCTTTTCCCTTTCCATATTGCCTGCCGATTCCATCTGCATGCCCTAAAGGCAAAGTAGCTATTTTAGTTGTTTTTTTTGCAGTAAAGCCTAAATTGTATCCAACTGAATCTCCAGATTTTAGTGTATGAATTTGAGAAACTACTGTCTTTAGAGACAGAATGGACTTTAAATTATCTTTATATTTTTTGTCATTTCCAAAACCATACAAACCAATTCCTGATCTAACCATATCAAATTGATAATTTGAATAATTTAATATTCCAGAGGTATTTAACAGGTGTTTTTTGATTTTTAATTCTAATTTTTTTTCAACTTTATTAGAAATTGATACAAATTTAGCAATTTGAGTCTTTGTATAATCTAATTGAGTTAAATCCTCTGATGCCCCAAGATGCGAAAAAATATATTTGGGAGGGTTTTTTTTAATCAACTCACATAATTTATTGAGATCTTGTTCTAAAAACCCTAATCTGTTTAGTCCTGTATTAAATTTAATTTGGTAAGGATAATTTGAAACACTATTTTTTTTTAATGAATGAAAAAAATGCATTAGAATTCGAAAGGAATATATACTAGGTTCTAAAGAGAATTTTATAATATCATCAAAATCATTTTCTTGAGGGTGTAAAACTAAAATTGGTAAATCAATCCCATAATTTCTTAATTCAATGCCTTCGTGTTTGTATGCAACGGCAAGATAATCAACCCCGTATTTCTTTAACTCATTTGAAATAATTTTTGAATCAGAGCCATATGAGAATGCTTTTACAACAGCCATAAACTTTGTTGTTGGCCGAATTTTAGATTTTAAAAATTTAAAATTTTCTTTTAAGTTTTTAGTACTAATCTCTAAGATAGTTTCTTTAACAGACATCAAGTTTTTTTTTTATTAGCCATTTTTTTTTTGAAAGCCTCTCTACTTAAAGGCTCGTAATCCTTTTTTTCTCCAATTAATACTAAATCTTTTTTACTGTCTTTTCTGTAACTGTATCCTGCTGGGCGACCAGTTTCAACACATATGGCGTGAACTTTTAAAACCTCTTCAGCAATAGCCATTAAATCTGGCATGGGGCCAAAAGGGGTTCCTTTATAATCCATATCTAACCCAGCTATTATCACTCTACAACCATAATTTGCCAGAGCATTACAAACCTCAACAATTGAATGATCAAAGAACTGAGCCTCATCAATTCCAACAACATCAAATTTTTTTCCTGCACTTAAAATATCTTTTGTTTTTGAAATTGATGTAACAGAAATTTCATTTTTAGCATGAGAGATGATTTTGTTTTCTGGATTTCTGGAATCAATTTTTGGTTTAAAAACAATATAATCGGCACCAGCAATTTCAGCTTTTTTGATTCTCTGAATAAGCTCTTCTGTTTTTCCTGAAAACATAGAGCCACAAATAACTTCTATTCTTCCATCAAACCGACTATTTAAACTCATCTGTTTTTATTTATTGAAATCTATAGTAAAGTAGTTAACTTTAAATTTTAAACAAATGTCCTAAATTTAATTTAACATGACAAAATTATATATTGTTCCGACTCCAATTGGCAATTTAGAGGACATTACTTTAAGATCAATCAGTGTTTTAACCAATTCCGATTTGATTTTATGCGAGGATAAGAGAAGGAGTAAAATCTTAATGTCTCATTATAAGATTAATTCTCAATTAAAATCTTTTCATAAGTTCAATGAGCATAAAGAAGTAAATAATATTGTTGCTCAAATTAAAAATGGAAAGAAAATTTCATTGATTTCTGACGCAGGTACACCCGGAATTTCTGACCCTGGATTTTTAATTGTTAGAACCTGTTTAGAGTCAGAAATAGAAATAGAGTGTCTGCCTGGAGCGACAGCATTTGTGCCGGCTTTAATTAATAGCGGAATACCTTGTGATAAATTTGTTTTTGAAGGTTTTTTACCTGTAAAAAAGGGGAGAAAATCAAGATTAGAAAAGCTTACAACTGAAGATAGAACAATGATTTTTTATGAATCTCCTCATAAAATTCTTAAAACTTTGAAAGACTTTAAATCAATTTTTGGACCGGATAGAAAAATTTCTATTTCCAGAGAATTAACAAAAGTTTATGAAGAGAACACTAGATCTACAATTGGTCAGGTTATTACTATTTTTGAAGAAAAAAATATTAAAGGTGAAATTGTCATAGTAGTTGAAGGGAATAAAAAGTTTAAATGAACTGGGTTGAAGAAAAAAATATAGATTTTAAATCTGTAAAACATCTTTCAAATGAATTAAAAATTAATTCACTCCTATCTGCAATGCTCGTTAGAAGAAACATTAAGACTTATGATCAGGCAAAAACTTTTTTTAGACCAAAATTTGAAGATCTTCATGATCCCTTTCTAATGAAGGACATGGATGTTGCATTTAAAAGATTAAAGGAAGCTATAATTAATAAAGAAAAAGTAATGGTTTTCGGAGATTATGATGTGGATGGAACTAGTTCTGTAGCAATGATGAGCCTATATTTAGAATCAAAAGGGATAATAACATCTACTTATCTACCCGAAAGAAACTCTGAAGGTTATGGAATTTCAATAAAAGCTATAGATATTGCGTTTGAACAGAATATAAAATTAATCATAGCTCTAGATTGTGGAATAAAAGCTCATAAACAAATTAGCTATGCAAAAGAAAAAGATATAGAGTTTATAATATGTGATCATCATAATCCAAGTGATAAAATTCCTGAAGCCTATGCTGTGTTAAATCCCAAGAGGCTAGACTGTGATTATCCATTTAAAGAGTTGTGTGGATGTGGAGTAGGGTTTAAACTCATACAGGCTTTAGAAAAAAACAATCCAAATAAAAAAGAAATTATAAATTATCTTGATTTGGTTGCCCTTGCTATTTCAGCAGATGTAGTTCCATTAATTGATGAGAACCGAATTATGTCATATTTAGGACTTCAAATTATAAATTCAGATCCAAAACCAGGAATTCATTCTTTATTAAAATCAAACCCCAAAAAAGAGTACGTTTTAAGCGATTTAATGTTCTATTTGGCTCCTAGAATTAACGCAGCTGGTAGAGTTAAGCATGCAAAATTAGCTTCGGATCTTTTGGCTTGTGTTAATGAAAGCAAATTAGATGAATTAACTAAAGAAATTGAGGAATTGAATTCTATGCGTAAATTAATTGAAAAAGAAATGACTCAAGAGGCTATTCAACAAGCAGAAACATGTGAGTTAAAAAAATCAATTATCGTTAGTTCTTCTAATTGGAACAAGGGAGTTATTGGAATAGTTGCAGCAAGACTTGTAGATAAATTTTACAAGCCTTCTTTAGTTTTTAGTGAATCCGAAAATGGATTTTTAACAGCATCAGCTCGTTCAATAAAAGGAATAAATCTGTACAAGGTTTTAGAAGACTGCAATGAATATATTGAAAAGTTTGGAGGACATAAATATGCCGCAGGGCTTTCTATCAAAAAAGAGAATTTAGAAAAGTTTAAATCTACATTTGATAAGGCTGTTGAGAAACAGATAGATAATCAAAAACTCGATCAAGAACTTTTAATTGAGTCAACAATTGAACTCGAAGATATAACTCCTAAGTTTTTTAGAATTTTAAAACAATTTGAACCTTTTGGCCCAGGAAATAGAATGCCAGTTTTTAAATCAGATAATCTAAAAGTTAAAGGCAAGCCATTAGAACTTGGTGATGAAAAAGAGCACATCAAATTAAATTTAACACAGAATAATAAAAGTGTATTTTCATCGATTGGCTTTTTTCTTTCTTCAAAATTCAATTCAATTAAGAATAAATCTCAACTTTCAGTTGCATATACTATTGAAGAAAATCATTGGAATGGAAATTCAATTATTCAGCTTAAAATAAAAGATATGAAATAAAAAAAGCCTCTTTATTAGAGGCTTTTTTTTCGTTTTAAATAGGATTTAAAATCTATAAGTAAATCCAACGTTCCAAGTTCTTCCCCAACCAGGAAAAACTCTATTTCTAGTATCAACTCCAAGGTATGTAGAATCTCCAGGGCCAGCTACTCTATTGTCGCTTGACTCAGCGAAATAAAAGTTATCAAATAGGTTGTTAATATTAGCTCTTAAGAAGATTGTCTCTCCTGCGATATTTAATTTGTAAGAAGCTCCAAAGTCAAACAATTCATATGCAGGAAGTTGCATAGCTACATCTTCTGAATCAGTGAAATCTTCAGGATTAAAATTAGCGAAAAGATTAGAAGCGCTAAACATACTAACGTTGAATTTAAACAAATCTGAAGGGCTAACAACTAAATTTATTCTTGAGGTTGTTTGAGCCGCATCTCCGACTTTAACTCCGTCTAAGTAAACGGTAGAAGAACCAATTAGTTCACGACTTGTATTGAACACGTCAGCTGTAACATCACTTCCATATTCGTAGTTTCCTAATGACAACATTCCTTCAACTTTTACAAAAGGACTGATCTCATAAACACCATCAAATTCAATTCCAGTATGGATTTGTTCTATTCCATAGTAGTTTGCAGTACCATTTATTCCATTAACTCTAACCCCATCAGAAAGGAATCTGTCTTTCCAGCTGGTTCTGTAAAGGTTAATGTTGAAATTTAAGTTGTTAGACCTATAGCCGTATCCAGCTTCAAGTCCAACTACTTTTTCATTTCTTAAATCGGGATTTAGAATGTTAGCAAAATTTATCCATACTGCATCAAAATTAGGCTGTTTTGAATAGTAACCAGCGTTGACATATACGTTGTTTTTTGCATCTATATTAAAGTTTGCGCCTCCTTTAATGTTACCTCCAGTTATATTTTTCCAAGCTGATTTTTGATTTTCAGGGGTGTATATGAAAAAATCTTCTCTTTGAAACCCTTGGTTAGAAAAAGCGCCTTGAAAAAATACCGATAGATCGTCATTTTTGTATTCAAGTTGTCCAAATACACCACTCCATCGAACATAACCATCATTGTGGTAACTGACTTTTTCTTCCTTGTCTGTATCTCTAAAGACATTCCATAATTCTCCAAGGTTTGAGCTGTAAGTTTTAATTCTAACCGCGCTTCCTCCTGAGTAATTAGTGTTATCAAAATCTCTATAACCATCCGCTCCTAATAAATTATCAATTCTTTGGTAATGAATACCACGGTAAGTTCTTAAATCAACTCCAAAATCAAGTGTTAATTTGTCAGAAAGTTGTTTTTTTAAATTTATAAGTGAACCAACAAAATTATGTGAGTTTATACCAGCTCGTCTAACAAACCCGTTTCTTCTTACACCATCAACAGTTGCACCGTCATCATTGACAAGATAAAGACCTGTAGCTGAGTCAAGATGATTTTTATAGCTGAAACCACTACTGAAGTTACCACCAATTCCACTATTTGATTTAACAATTTGATCCCATTCAACCTCTCCAGTTAATTGATTTCTGAATCTCGAGTCACTAGCAAACCTTCCACCTAAACGTCCAAGGTCACCAGTTCCTCCACCTCTACCAATAGAGTAGTAAGCAGAAGCTGAAAGATTAGTAGTGCTATTGATCTTGTATTCCCAATTTACTGAGGCAATAGGTTTATGGTAAAAGTTTCTTCTCCAGTTAAATTCTTGACCATTTAAATACCCATGATTGTAATTATATCTAATACCATACTTTTCATAGTCCCCAGCAGTAGCCATGTTGAAATAGCTTCCAGTTCTTTGGTTATGAACTTGTGGAGCTCCAGTAACAATTACCTGAACATTATGTTTGTCATCATCCGATTTCCAACCGTAACCTAAGAAGTAGTTGTACCCTTCAAAAGCTGTTCCGTTAACATAACCATCCCCCTCAACTCTTGAAAAAAGGAATGATAGAGCACTTCCGCCATCCATCTCACCAGTGTTATAAGACATTACGGTTTTCATGTATCCGTCATTACCAACGCTTGCAGCAATTTTACCTCCTCTGGTTAGTTCAGTAGATTTTGTTAAAACATTGATAGTTCCTCCAACAGATGATATGGCAAGTTTTGAAGAACCAAGACCTCTTTGTACTTGCATTGCAGAAACTACATCTGAAAGTCCAGACCAGTTAGACCAATAAACTCTACCGTTTTCCATATCATTAACAGGAATACCGTTAATTAAAACGGCAGTATTTTGTGAATCAAAACCTCTAACATTAATTCTTGAGTCACCAAAAGCTCCACCTGCTCTGGTTGCATAAACACCAGGTGTGGCATTAAGCATTTCCGGAAGCTCTAAGTTCCCAAGTCTTTCTTGAATGTCTGAGGCTGTTAAAGTTGAAACAGCAACTGGTGTTTCTCTGTCAATTGCGAAGTCAACAGTTCCAAAAACAGTAATTCCCTCAAGCTCATTAGCACTTGCTACAAGAGCAACGTTACCTAAATTAATTCCGCCATTAAAAGATATTTCTTGAGTATCGTATCCAATATAGGAAACCATAAGCGTTCCTGAACCAGAAACATTTATTGTGAAAGATCCATTGAAGTCGGTTGAAACTCCGTTTGAAGTTCCTTTAACAAGTACTGTAGCTCCTGGAAGGGGAGATCCCAACTCAGAATCAACAACCGTACCTGTTATAGCATTTTGAGCGTAGCTAAAGCCTGATATCAGGATAGCTGTGAAAAGTAAGATTATTTTTTTCATATATGATTATGTGTAGTTATTGTACAAATTTGACTAAATTTTGTTAAACAAGTGTTAAAAAAACATTACTTTTTTTTAACAAATTGTGTGTATAACTTGGCTTATTAAAGGATTCTTTTTTTTTTTTTGAAAAAAAAGTAGGCATACTATTAATCTGACAAGTATTTTTTTAAGAGAGATGTCGTTGATCTGTCGTGCTTAGAAACTTTATTTTGATTTATTTCATCTAATACTTTAGAAGCCAATTGTTTGCCAAGCTCAACTCCCCATTGATCATAACTAAAAATATTCCAAATTATTCCTTGAACAAAAATTTTATGCTCATACATTGAAATTAGAGCTCCAAGATTTTTAGGGGTTAATTTATCAATAAGGATCGTATTAGTAGGCTTATTCCCTTTAAAAACCTTGAAGGGTTTTAAGAAATTAATTTGCTTTTGAGTCATTTTAGAATTTTTCAATTCTTTATCAACCAAACTTTCACTTTTCCCCAACATTAAGGCTTCAGTTTGTGCAAAAAAGTTTGACATTAGCTTATGATGTTGTTTGTTTTCTTTGTGTAAAGGAAATTTAAATCCAATAAAATCGCATGGGATTAGTTTAGTGCCTTGATGAATTAGTTGAAAAAAAGCGTGTTGAGAATTAGTTCCGGTATCTCCCCATATGATATTGCCTGTTTGATAACATACTGGTTTACCAGATCTGTCAACACTCTTGCCGTTGCTTTCCATTATAGCCTGTTGAAGATACGCAGGCAATCTGTTTAGGTACTGTGTGTATGGAATTACAGCTTCAGTTTCAGCCTTAAAAAAATTATTATACCAAATGCTGAGTAATCCTAAGATGACAGGAATGTTAGAATCAAATTCAGAACTTTTAAAATGATCATCCATTTCGTTTGCTCCATCCAGTAAAGCTTCAAAATTATTGTATCCAACAGAGAGACTAATTGAAAGACCTACTGCACTCCACAAAGAAAATCTGCCACCTACCCAATCGTTCATTGGAAAAACATAGTCTGGATTAATTCCAAAATCATGAATAGCATTTTGGTTAGTTGATACTGCAGCAAAATGCTGAGATACAGAGCTTTTGTTTAGTTTTTTAATTAACCAGTTTTTTATAGTATTGGCATTTGAGAGAGTTTCTTGAGTTGTAAAAGTTTTTGATACAACAATAAAGAGAGTTGTTTCAGGGTTTAAATTTTTAATAACCTCAAGAACATGATCTCCATCGACATTTGATACAAAGTGGGAATTAAGATTTGATGAATAATACTTTAGAGCCTCAACAACCATAACTGGGCCTAAGTCTGAGCCTCCAATTCCAATATTCACAACATCTGTAAAAACTTTATTAGTAGATCCTCTCAATTTACCAGAAAGAATGTCGTTTGTAAAATCTTTAATTCGAGTTTTGGTTTTATTTAAACCAGGAACAATATTGATGCTATCAACTTCAATTTTACAATCTTTTTTTGCTCTAACAGCAGTGTGAAGAACAGCTCTATTTTCGGTTTCATTAATTAGATTTCCACTAAATTGTTTTGTAATGGCATCCTTAAGATCACATTCTTTGGCCAATTCAAACAGTAAATTTAAGGTTGTGTTATCGATTATATTTTTTGAAATATCGACATGAAACCCTTTCCAGTTTAAATTAAAATTGTTGCCATTAGCCCTTTTATCAATGAGATCTACGATTTTTTTGTTTTTAATTTCATCAAAATGTGAGTTTAGTTTTTCCCAAGAATTTGTAGTTGTAGGATTTATTTTTTTTAACGTCATTTAATGAAATCTTTTATGATTTTGTTGCAAAGGTAACATTTGATTTAATAGCATCTAACTGTTTTTTAATCGGATACATATGAGTCATATATTTTTCTTTAAGCTCTTTGGAAATAGGTTTTGCTTCAGGAAGCTTTTGCTTTAAAGGATCAACTTGCTTTCCATTTTTCCAGAACCTGTAACAGACATGTGGACCTGAAGTATTCCCAGTCATTCCTACCGTGCCAATATAATCGCCTTGCTTTACAAATTGCCCAACTTTTACACCTCTTTTGTCCATGTGTAGATATTGGGTTGAATACGTAGAGTTGTGTTTAATTTTTACATAATTTCCATTAGATCTAGTGTAGCTTGAATTGGTTACCGTGCCGCTTGCTGTAGCTCTTATTGGTGTACCAACAGGAGCAGCAAAATCGGTTCCTTTGTGAGGTCTAATGCGATTGCCATAGTAAGCTATTTTTCTTTTAAGATTGTAACGAGAAGAAATTCTACTAAACTGAACCGGAGATCTTAAGAATGCTCTTCTTAAGTTTTTTCCATTTTCATCAAAATATTCAAAAATTCCTCTTTCAGAATCAGTTTCAAACTCAATCGCATAAAAAGGTTTTTCTCTATGTTCAAAATAGGCAGAATGAATTCTATTGAGTCCAACAGATATTGAATCATCAACAAACTTCTCAGTATAAATGATTTTGAAATTATCTCCTTTTTCAAGTCTAAAAAAATCTATAGTCCAGGCATAAATTTCTGAAAGCTCATTAGTAAGTAAAGGAGAAAGGTTTTGTTTTTCCATTGTTTCTGAAAGGGAGCTAGAGATAACCCCTCTAGCTTCAAATTCTTTTAATTGAACCGCTTTAGATTTTTTCTCAGCCCATAGAGAATCCGTTAGAGAAACCACAACATAGTCAATTAAGTTAGGTTGGTAAATAAAAATTTGTGGAGTGTTTAATGAGTCTTTTGATGATAGAATAGTATAAGGCTTACCAATATTGATTTTTCTTATATCGTATACCTTTTTTACTTTTTGAACAATATTATAAATTTGGGGATAGTATAGATTATTGTTTTCTAAAATTGTTCCAAAAGAATCTCCGTTTTTGACTTTTCCGGTTTTGACATTATAATCATTTAATGTAAACCCAAACTGTTTAATTATTTTTTCTTCAACCTTTTTTTCTGGAACCTTTTGTTTTGCATCTTCACAGGAAAGAAATAAAAAACTAATAATAAAAACCGAAATTATTCTATTCATTAAT
>JADHLZ010000001.1 GCA_016780345.1 Flavobacteriaceae bacterium
GTAATATGCCTTTTGAAGAAAATTCATTTGATTTCATTCTTTGTAATCATGTTCTTGAACATATAATAGATGATACAAAAGCTATGAAAGAATTGTTTAGAGTTTTAAATTTAAATGGTACTGCAATAGTTCAAGTCCCAATAAATCAAAATTCAAAAAAAACTTTTGAAGACAATTCTATCACGTATAAAAAAGAAAGAATTATAAAATTTGGTCAATATGACCATGTAAGAATTTATGGTTTAGATTTTTTCAATGGTCTAAAATCAGTTGGATTTAATGTTAATCCAATTAAATATTCTAAAACTTTTAGTGACGATGAAATAAATAAGTTTGGATTAATTAAAGAAGAAATTATTCCAGTTTGTAAAAAACTTTCCTAAAAAAGTAATTTCTCAAAACCGGGGCTATAAAATGTTTTTACCTCATTTTTTTCATCAACATAAATTATCATTGCTTCGATTTCTGGTTTTGATTGAACGACCATTTTTGATAATTCAAGTGGCATTGCCATAAATGCTGTAGAATAACCATCAGCTGTCATACAATCATCAGCAATTACAGAAGTGGATAAAATATTGGTTTGATTTGCATTACCATTTTTAGGATTAATAGTGTGAACAATTTTATCTCCAGTTCTTGGGTCAATTAAAAATTTTCTATAGTTTCCTGAACTTGCAATAGCTTTGTTTTCAAGAAAAATTCTATTATTTTTTTTATCTGGATTTAGTGGATCAGTAATACCTACCCTCCAATTAGTATTCTTAACGTTATTAATTTCATTTGCATACATTTCACCACCAATATCAATAAGAAAATTATTGACTCCATTTTCAATCAGGATTTCAGAAATTAAATCTACAGCATATCCTTTTGCTATTGCATTAAAGTCTAAAAACATTCCATTTTTCATTTGAATTTGGCTGTTAACTAAATTGACTTTTTCAAAACCTGTATAATTTAAAAGACTATCAATATTGATTGAATAATTTGGAATTTTATTTGGTCCTAAACCGTATGCGTTGGTAAGTAAACCAATTGTTGGATCAAAATAACCATCACTATCTTTCCAAATTGATTTAGATTTTTTAAAAACTTTAATAAAATAATCATCAACTATTATTGAATTTTCTCCATTATTTATTCTAGAAATATCAGAACTTTGAATGTAAGTAGATAAGGATTTATTGAATTTAGAGAAAAGAGAGTCAGTTAGTTTTTTAAAATTTTTTAATGGCTTTTCGGAGTTGTACAGAACATTAAAGTTTGTTCCAAGTGCATATCCATTAAATGAATAGGTACTAACATTCTTTTCACATGAGTAGATAAAAAAGATTAAAAAAAATAAACTAATTGATTTCTTCAAATCCATGATAATTTACAACATAACTTGAATTCTTAAACAAAGGTAATTCATAATCCTCAGAATTTGCCAAACCAACTTTAGCACTAAGCAATTTTGCATCAAATTTTTTAGAATGATCCAATATTTTTTTTAAATTTTTAATCTGAAATGTTTTGGGGTTGTTTGGATATAAAACAACCTTAACAATAACAAAATAAAGCTGTTTGTTTTTTGTACATACGAATTGTGGATTTTTTTTCAGTGAACTGTTGACGGATAAAAACTCAAAACTATTTTTTTCAAGTTCTTTTCCAACTATATTCATAGCTAAACTATGAAGTTCAGAATCATTTAAAGGAATAGGTAATAAATTATCCTCCAAAATCGTCAAATCTGACATTTTCTGGCGGAACTCCAAAGTCATCAGCCATTTTTTCAATAGCTTGATTCATTAAAGGAGGTCCACAGAAATAAACCTCTATATCCTCTGGGCTATCGTGATGATTTAAATAATTATCTATCACTGTTTGATGAACAAAACCAACAAACCCATCTCCTTCTCCGTCTAAACCTTCTTTAACTTTCCAGTTGTCTTCTTCAAGAGGTTCTGAAAGTGCGATGTAGAATTTAAAATTCGGGAAATCTCTTTCCAAAGCTTTGAAGTGTTCTGTATAAAATAATTCTCTTTTAGATCTTCCACCATACCAAAAACTAACTTTTCTACCAGTTTTTAAGGTTCTAAACAAGTGGTATAAATGAGATCTCATTGGAGCCATTCCTGCACCACCACCAACGTACAACATTTCAGCTTCTGATTCATTTATAAAAAACTCTCCAAAAGGACCAGAAATTGTTACTTTATCTCCAGGTTTTTTTGAAAAAATATAGGAAGAAGCTACTCCAGGGTTAACTTTCATCCAATCGTTAGTATTTCTATCCCAGGGTGGGGTTGCAATTCTAACATTTAGCATAATTTCTTTACCCTCTTCAGGATAAGATGCCATAGAGTAAGCTCTTTCAACAGGTTCAGAATTTTTCATTTTTAAATCCCAAAGTTTAAACTTGTCCCATTCTAACTGAAACTTATTAGGTTCTCCAGGATGTTCATCAGGATGAGATTCAATATTTATATCTTTAAAATCTATTTCACATTTAGGGATTTCAATTTGTATATAACCTCCTGCTTTGTAACCCATATCTTCAGGGATTTCAACTACAAATTCCTTAATGAAAGATGCAACATTCCAATTTCTAACAACTGTTGCTTCAAACTTCTTAATACCAAAAACTTCCTCAGGAACTTGGATTACCATATCCTGTTTAACTTTTACTTGACAACCTAGTCTCCATCCCTCAGCAATCTCTTTTCTAGAAAAATGTGGTGCTTCAGTTGGAAGTATTTCACCTCCTCCTTCGTTTATTATACACTTACATTGAATACATGTTCCACCTCCACCACAAGCAGAAGGTAAGAATATTTTATTATTACTTAATGTAGAAAGCAGAGTGTCTCCTGATGAAACTTCAACTTCATTTTCTCCGTTAACAAGAAGCTTTACGGGACCGGATGGAACCAATTTAGCTTTCACCCCTAAAAGCATACCTACTAAAAGAAATAATATTCCTAAAAAAACTACAATACTAAATAAAATATAAGTTGAAACTGTCATAAAAAATTTAAAGTTTAATTCCCATAAAACTCATGAAACCAATTGCCATTAGTCCAGTTATTATAAATGTTATTCCTAACCCTTTTAGAGGCGCAGGGACATTTGAATAAGCTATTTTTTCTCTTATAGCTGCAATAGCTACGATAGCTAATAACCATCCAATTCCAGAACCAAAACCATATATACCAGATTCTACTATTCCAGAAAAGTCTTTAATTTGCATAAAAAGGGAGCCTCCTAAAATTGCACAGTTAACTGCTATTAAAGGAAGGAATATACCCAAGGCACCATACAATGCAGGTGAAAATTTTTCAACAATCATTTCTACCAATTGAACCATAGAGGCAATCACGGCAATAAACATTATAAAACTTAAAAAGCTCAAATCTAATTCAGAATATTCTGGACCTAACCATGCAAGTGCTCCAGGTTGAAGTAAATATTTGTCAATTAAAAAATTTAAAGGTACTGTTATGGTTAAGACAAATATTACTGCAAAGCCCATACCTAAAGATGTTTTAACTGTTTTTGAAACAGCTAAATAAGAGCACATTCCCAAAAAGTAGGCGAAAACCATGTTTTCAATAAAAATGCTTTTTATAAATAAATTGGCGTAATCCATAATTTTAACCTTTTTCGATTAATTTTCTATTTCTTGACCTTTGAACCCATATAATTAATCCTACAGTAATCAATGCCATAGGAGATAATAACATCAGTCCGTTGTTTACATAGCCCATTTCGTATAATGCATCTGGAATAACTTGAATACCTAATAAATTTCCTGAACCAAAAAGTTCTCTAAAAAAAGCAACAAGTATAAGAATAGCACCATAACCAAAAGCATTTCCAACTCCATCAAGGAACGATCTCCATACTCCATTTCCTAAAGCAAATGCTTCTAATCTTCCCATAACAATACAGTTAGTAATAATAAGTCCAATAAAAATTGAAAGTTCTTTACTAACATCATATGCATAAGCTCTTAGAACCTCATCAACTAAAACAACCATAGATGCTACTACAACGAGCTGAACAATGATTCTTATTCTGTTTGGGATTAAATTTCTTAAAATAGATACAATTACGTTACTCGCTGCCATAACTGCAACAACTGATAAACTCATCACAATTGCAGCTTTTAATTGAACTGTTATAGCGAGGGCAGAACATATTCCTAAAACTTGAACAGTAATAGGATTGTTGTCATCAAGCGGGTCAGTTAATAGGACTTTATTTTTAGACATATTAATTAAGTTTTATTTCATTTTTTGAAATTTCTTGGATCGATAATGCTAGTGAGTTACTGGATTCCTTAATAGATTTAAAATAAGGCACATAATGATTAATCCTTTCTTTAATCATATCAGTAACCCCATCACAAGTAATTGTTGCGCCTGAAATGAAATCAACTTCATGATCAGATTTATCTAAGTTAGACGGATCATTATTAGTCTTGGAAACCTTGATACCCATTAAATTATATTCAGAATCGAATAACTTTTCATCAATAAATCTTTCTTTAAACCAGTCTTGGGTGATTTCAGCTCCTAAACCAGCAGTTTCACCAACATGATCAAAAACAACTCCCTTAATAGTATTTAAATCTTCTTTTATTGAAATATATCCAAATATTGCGTTCCATAATCCATTTCCTCTTATTGGAATTATATAATATTTTTCGTTTTCTATTTGAGCTACATATAAAGGAAAATCCTGATCCTCTGCAGGTTTTTTCAATTCTAAAGCTAGATTAACATCTTTAAAAACATTTACTGAATTGTCGATTGAACCATCACTCTGAACAGCTGATTGTTCAGTAATGTATTTATTAAATAAATTTTCTGCTCCTTCTCTATCTATATTAATTCCTACCGTAGATAAAATATTTTGCATTTTTTCTTTTCTGATATTATCATCTTGTAAGTCTTTTAAAGAATGGGCAGTAAAGGCTAAAACTGATGCTACAACTAAAACCATTAGTGCTGCAAATGTAAATGTGTAAGAATTTGAGTCTCTATTCATTTTAAGCTACATTTAAATTAGTTTTTCTACTTAATCTTTTTTTGATGTTTGCCTCTATAACGTAATGATCAATAGTAGGGGCAAAAACGTTCATTAAAAGAATTGCTAACATAACACCTTCTGGATAAGCAGGGTTAAATACTCTGATTAGGATACAAAATAATCCAACCAAAATTCCATAAATCCACTTACCTTTAGTAGTTTGAGCTGCTGAAACAGGGTCTGTTGCCATAAATACAATACCAAATGCAAACCCTCCAACAATAAGGTGATTAAACCAATTAAAACTCATTAATTCATTAGCTCCCCATAAATTAAATAAAAGTCCTGTAACAGCTGCACCAATTACACTTCCTAACATGATTCTCCAACTTCCGACTCCTGTATAAATAAGTAATGCAGCACCAATTAAAACCATGAGAGTAGAAGTTTCGGCGATGGATCCTGGTATTGCGCCATAAAACATTTGTGAAACATCAAAAGGAATATTAGTTTCTCCAGCAGCTAACATTCCTAAAATAGTTTCTCCTGAAACTCCGTCAACATTTGAAGCTTCTGAAACCCAAACCTTATTTCCCGACATGTAAGTTGGATATGCAAAAAATGCAAATGCTCTTGCTGTTAGAGCTGGATTTAATATATTCATTCCAGTACCCCCAAATGCTTCTTTACCTATCAAAACAGCAAATGCTACAGATAGACCAACCATCCAAAGTGGAATATCAACAGGCATTATCATTGGAATCAATAAACCTGTTACTAAGTAACCTTCATTAACCTCATGACCCCTGAAGATTGCAAATGCAAACTCAATTGTAAGTCCAACTATATATGATACGGCAATCATAGGTACAATTTTATATGATCCGTGTATGATTGCTTCCATAGTGGTAAAATCAGAATCTAACTGTGACAGATACTGAAATCCTGTGTTGTATATTCCATAAATAAGAGCAGGTAATAATGCGATTATTACGGTAATCATAGTTCTTTTCAAATCAACAGCATCTCTTATGTGAGCACCATGTTTTGTTGTATGATTTGGAACAAATAAAAAAGTATCAAATGCATTAACAGCAGGTGCAAATTTTTCAAATTTTTCTCCTTTTTTAAAAGGTTTTTTAATAGTATCTAAAATTTGTCTAATATTCATTTAAAATTATTTTTAACCAACTTCTGAAATCATTAAATCGAGTCCTTCTCTTATTATTTTTTGTGCTTCAATTTTTGATGATGATGAGTAATCAATCAAAGCAAAATCTTCAGGTGCTACTTCATAAATACCTAAATTTTCCATTTTTTCAATATTACCAGTCATACATTCCTTAAGTAATTGCATTGGAAAAATATCCATTGGAAAAACATCTTCCATTTCTCCTGTTACCACAAATGCTCTTTCCTCTCCATTCAAATTGGTGTTTAGGTCATATTTCTTTTTGGGAAATAACCAAGAAAACGAAGTTTTATATTTACTTGGAACGCTATTATTAATAAAAGGAATCCAACCAAACATTCTGTACTGATTTCCTTCCCTCAAAACAGAAAAAGTATTGTTATAAAACCCTAAGTAATTATCTTTTTCAACAGATCTTCCTGTTAAAACATCACCATTAATATATCTTAAATTTTGTGAAGTATCGATTCCAGCATCTTGAATAATTTCACTTAGACTAGATCCAGCAATAGTTTTGTAATATTGAGGGTACTTTACCGGAGGACCAGAAACTGCAATGGTTCTTGTAGGGTTATATTCTCCAGTAATAAAAAATTTACCAATTAGTGCAACATCCTCAGCACCAACGACCCAAACTCTTTCTCCAATGTTGACTGGATCAATATGATGAATTTGAACACCAACATTTCCAGCAGGATGTAAATTATTTATATGATGAACTTTGATTCCTTCAATACTATTTATAAACGAGTTGTGATTTTTTTCAAGACATATGTGTAAATCACCCTTAGTTAATTTTTTTAATAATGATATTCCAGTTTTAAACTCTTCTTTTTGTTCATTCAAAATTATTTCTATATCAGCTGAAATTGGTGCTGTATTTAAAGTTGAAACAAAAATGGATTTAGGCACGTCATTTGGATTTGCTATGATATCATAAGGTCTTTGTTTTAAAAAAGGCCAACATCCAGATATAAGCATATTTTCTTTAATCTTGTCACTTGTGAAATTTGAAAAATTTGAAATTTTGTGCTTTAAAGCTTGTTGCTTTGCATCACAATTAATCACTATCTCTAAAATTCGTCTTTTAGCTCCACGAGCAATATCTAAAATTTTTCCAGAAACTGGAGAACAGAATTTAATTTCTGGATTATTTTTTGAGAAAAAAACAGCATCGCCTCTTTTGACTTTATCACCAACTTTGACTAGCATTTTGGGCGTGATTAAGTGAAAATCTGAGGGATTTAAAGAAACGGATTTTGGGAAAGGAGCTTTTTTTACAATATTTTCCGGAGCACCTTTTAAATTAATGGTTAAACCATTTTTAATTTGAATGTCATTTGACATAATTATATGCTATAAAATAGAGCGCAAATTTATTAATTAAAACCTAGTTCTAAAAGTTCATTTGACATTAAATCTATTATTTATAATTATTCTAAATAATAAGTTTTTTTTACAATAATTTCGCAAAAAAAACTAGCTTTAATTATATAATAATGAAAACATTTAAGATTTATTTTTTTTGGATTTTTTTCTTGCTAAATTTTTTTATTGTTTTTAGTCAAAACAAAATTACTCCGACCAACATATACAGCGTTAACTTTAATAATGAAAAACTAAACTCCTCATATATAGTAGTAAAAAAAAATAATTCATTAACTCTAAATTTTGATGACTTAAATTTAAAAGATTCAGACTATTACTATCAAATCAATCATTTAAATCATCTTTGGGAAAAATCCAAATTAATTAAATCAGACTATATTGAAGGATATGACGATAATCTGATTACAAATTACAGCAATTCGTTTAACACGTTAGTTGATTATAAAAACTTTAAAATTACAATACCAAATGAAAATCTAAAATTAAAAATTTCAGGAAATTATTCAATTAGTATTCATGATAGTAATGGAAAATTTTTATTTGAAAGAAAGTTTTCCGTCCTTGATGAAAAAGCATTTTTAAATATAGATTTTTTTAAAAGTAAAAATTTGGAAAATTTTGACTTTTATCAAAATCTTGATGTAACTGTAAATTGTAGTAACTGTAATAGTATGACAGGAAACTCTAGTCAACTAAAACTCGTAGTAATTAAAAACAATCAATGGGATAATAAAATAGTATTATCTAGGCCTGATTTTTTCTTTGATAATAAATTAATCTATAAAAACATAGAATTTAAGGGTGGAGATGAATTTTATTATTTTGATACTTCAAATATTAATTCAACTAATTTAAAAGTATTTAAAACAGAATTAAGTGATATTTATAATTCTTATTTAAGAAAAGATATTGAAAAAACAAACAAAATATACGAATACAGCCCTGACATAAATGGAAAATATTTAATAAATCAGGAAATTGAAAATTATGAAACTGAAAATGACTATTCAAGAGTTTTTTTTTCATTTAAACCAGTTAAAGTTTTTGAGGAAGATAAAATTTTTGTAGTTGGTGATTTTAACAACTACGAAATCTCTGAAAAACACCAACTTCAATTAAACAATGACACTTATTTTGGAAATTTTTTGTTTAAACAAGGATTTTATAATTACAAGTACTTTAAAATAAATTCGTTAGGGGAATCTAATTTTATTGAGGCTAACTTTTGGCAAACTGAGAATAATTATACTGTTCTATTATATATAAAAAAAAATACAGACAAATATTACAGCTTGATTGCTTATAAAGAACAAAAAATGATGTTATAAATAATTTAAATAAACAATTATTTTTATAACTAAATATATAACTTAGCTATAATGAACAGTCATATCACAAAGGGAATAAAAGTTACAGTAAACACGTCGTATGATGGATCTTACTTTAAAAATTATATTTTAAGTTATTCTTTTAGTTATACAATTACTATTTCAAATTATGGTAAAAACACAGTACAATTAAAGTCAAGACATTGGAGAATTTTTGATTCTTTGAACAGCGATATAATTATTGATGGCGAAGGTGTTATTGGTGAAAATCCTTTAATAAAGCCTGGAGATTCATTCGTTTACTCTTCTGGATGTCTTATTACTTCTCCTGTTGGTGCAATGAGAGGTTTTTACAATATGATTGATATAAATAACGGAAATAAATTTAGAGCTTATATTCCAACATTTAAACTAAATGCTCCTCAGGCATTAAATTAACATTACATTATCTTATGAAAAATCCAAACTTTATATTACCACAACTAATTAATGAAGATGTAAAAGATTATAGAAAAGGTTCGATTGAAAGAATAGAAGTACAAGATGTATATGATAAAATGTTTAATGAAAATATTGAAATTCCATTATACATTGGAAATGAAAAGATATTGACTGAAAAAAGAATAGAAATTAATCCTCCACATGATAATAAAAAAGTTGTGGGAACTTTCTCATTTTGTAATGAAAAACATGTTCATCTTGCAATTGAAAATTTATTGAAAGTTAAGAATATCTGGACAAATACACCTTGGCAAGATAGAGCTTCTATTTTTATGAAAGCAGCAGAACTAATAGCTGGTCCATACAGATCAAAGATTAACGCAGCTACGATGATTGGTCAATCTAAAACAATTTTTCAAGCTGAAATTGACGCTGCATGTGAACTAATTGATTTTTTAAAGCTTAACATAGTTTATATGAACGAAATATATCAAGAACAGCCTATAAATGTCGATGATGTTTCTAATAAACTTGAATACAGGCCTTTGGAAGGATTTATTTATGCTATAACTCCTTTTAATTTTACTGCAATTGGTGGCAATCTGTGTGCTAGCCCTGCACTTATGGGTAATGTTGTTTTATGGAAGCCTAGTGATTATCAAGTATATAGTGCTAAAATCATAATGGATGTCTTTAAAGAGGCTGGGTTACCTGATGGAGTTATAAATTTAGTAACTGGAGACCCAATTATGATTACAGACATAGCTCTTAAAAATCCTAATCTATCAGGAATTCATTTTACCGGATCAACTGATGTTTTTAAAAATTTATGGTCTAAAGTTGGTTTGAACATTAACCTTTACAGAGATTATCCAAGAATTGTTGGAGAAACTGGAGGAAAAGATTTTATTTTTTCACATCCTTCAGCTGATTCCAAAGTAGTTTCAACTGCTATTATTCGGGGGGGATTTGAATATCAGGGTCAAAAATGCTCAGCAGCTTCAAGAATTTATTTACCAAGTTCAAAATCCCATGAAATTCTTGATTATTTAAATGATCAAATAAGCACCATAACAATGGGTTCACCCAGAGATTTTCAACATTTCATGTCTGCTGTGATACATGAAAAATCATTCGATAAAATTGTAGATTATATAGAAAAAGCCAGAAAATCTAAAGATGCAAAAATTGTTATTGGTGGCGATTATGATAAATCTGTAGGATATTTTATTTCTCCAACTGTTATCGTAACTACCAATCCAAACTTTTTAACAATGAAAGAAGAAATTTTTGGTCCAGTTGTTACTATATATATTTACGAAGATGAAAATTGGAAAAATACTTTAGAAATTGTTGATAACACTTCAATTTATGCGTTAACTGGTGCGTTTATTTCCCAAGACAGAGACAGTATCACTTACGCTTTAAAAAAATTGAGATATAGTGCTGGTAATTTTTATATAAATGACAAACCTTCAGGAGCAGTTGTAGGACAACAACCATTTGGAGGTTCAAGAGGATCTGGGACTAACGATAAAGCTGGTTCAAAATTAAACCTACTTAGATGGGTTTCTCCAAGATTAATTAAAGAAAATTTTAACCCTCCAACGAGTTATCCTTACCCATACATGGACTAGGTATATAAACTATTTTTTTTGTCTGAAAAAAAGGTTCATCAAAATGTTCATTTAGATGATATATATATGGATTATTAAAAGATTTTAATTCGTTTTCTAGATCTCCTCCTTTTAAACTAATTATTCCATTTTTAATTGAATTACGATTGTTTTTACATGAAATTTTACCACCAACTAAAGAGACTAAATTTCTCATATTTGTGACCGCTCTATTAACAATAAAATCATAATTGTTTTTTACATTTTCAGATCTTATTTGTTCAGCGTATACATTTTTTAATCCTAAATTATTTTTTATTTCATTTACTACTTTGATTTTTTTTCCAATTGAATCTGTTAAATGAAAATTTACTTTAGGAAAGATTATTGCTAAAGGAATACCTGGAAAGCCACCGCCAGTACCTACATCAAGAATATTTGTTTTAGGTTTAAATGAAAAAATTTTAGAAATACTTAAAGAGTGGATAAAGTGTCTAACTTCAATTTCATTAATGTCTTTTCTTGAAATTAAATTAATCTTTGAATTCCAATAAGTATATAATTTAACTAAAGTTTCAAACTGTGATATTTGAGATGATGTTAATTCAGGAAAATAATGAATAAGCTTGTTCAAAACTTTTGATTATTTGAGTAAAATTACATCAAATAATTTATCAAAATAAATATCTTTATTGAAATTTTTTTTTAAAATACTTTTCATAAAACCAACTGTTCATAATGAGTAATAATCTGTCTAATAGAATTAATAACCTTCCTGTTTCAGCCACTTTGGCAATGGCAGCAAAAGCTAGAGAGTTAAAAGAGAATGGAGTCGACATTATAGGCTTAAGTCTTGGAGAACCTGATTTTAATACACCTGATTTTATTAAAAACGCAGCAATTGAGGCTATTAACGAAAACTATAACTCATATTCCCCTGTTGATGGTTATGTAGATTTAAAACAATCAATTTGTAATAAATTTAAAAGAGATAATGAACTTGACTATAAGAGCGATCAAATTGTAGTTTCTACAGGTGCAAAACAATCCATTGCTAATGTTGTTCAAGTTTTAGTAAATCCAGGTGAAGATGTTTTATTAGTTGCTCCCTATTGGGTTAGTTATTCCGCTATTGTCACATTGGCTGAAGGAAATCCAATTGAAATTAGGTCAGATATAAGCACTGATTTTAAAATCACTCCTCAACAGCTTGAAAATTCAATTACAAATAAAACAAAGCTAATTATTATAAACTCTCCTAATAATCCTAGCGGATCAGTTTATTCTGAAAGTGAATATGTTGCTTTAGCTAAAGTTTTAGAGAATTATCCAGATATATATATTCTTTCTGACGAGATATATGAACATATAAATTATGGAGTTGCACATTTTAGTTTTGCAAAAATTCCATCAATGTATGATAGAACTATAACAGTTAATGGATTAGCAAAAGCATTTGCAATGACAGGTTGGAGAATTGGATATATTGGTGCACCAAGCTGGATCGCTAAAGCTTGTACCAAAATGCAAGGTCAAATTACTAGCGGAACAAATTGTATAGCACAAAGAGCAGCTATTGCAGCTCTTGATGCTTCAGTTGATAAAATACAATATATGATTGAGGAATTCAGATCAAGAAGAACGTTAATAATTAAAATGTTAAACGAAATCGAGGGTTTCTCTTTAAATAAACCTAAAGGCGCATTTTACGTTTTTCCTGACATTTCTTATTTTATTGGCAAAACTTTAAAAGGTAAAAAAATAAATAATTCCTCTGATTTTGCAATTTATCTTTTAGAAAATGCTCATGTAGCAACAGTAAGTGGAGATGCTTTTGGCGCACCTAATAATATTAGAATTTCTTATGCAGCATCAAAAGAAAACATCGTTAGAGCTATTCAAAGAATAAAAGAAGCTGTAAGTTGAAATTAACTTTTCCAAAAGTTTGGAGTAAAAAATATCAGAACTGTAAATAGCTCTAATCTTCCAACTAACATAAGAAAGGAGCACCAGAATTTTCCAATAGATGGAAGACTCTCAAAAGTACTTGTTGGACCCAAAATACCAAGGGCTGGACCAACATTTCCTAATGATGATGCAGCTCCTCCAATTGAAGATTCAAAATCCAACCCAAGTAAACTTAAAACACCTGCACCAACAATAAACAAAATCAGGTATAAAATAAAGAAAGCTAAAACATGAATAATTATGGGCTTTTCAACAACATGGTTATTGTGTCTAAGTGGAAATATAGCATTTGGATGCAATGATCTTTTAAATTCTAACAATCCATTTTTAATTAAAATAAGGTGACGTAAAACTTTAACACCACCTGATGTTGATCCGGAAGATCCCCCCATAAACATTATTCCAAAAAACAACATTGTTAAAAAAGGAGTCCATGAGGTAAAATCTCCAGTAACAAAACCAGTTGTAGTCACAATAGCTACAACTTGAAAAAAAGAATGTCTAAAACTACTTTCAAATTTTCCATAAATTTCTGGATGATTAACCGTTGTAGAATTTAAGTCAACGCTAAAAAAAAGTGACAATGTTGTAATTAATACAAAAACTCCAATAAAAGAAAGGTACCATTTAAATTCAGTGTCATTAATGATTCTTTTAAACTTACCATGAAGCCCAAAATATATAAGAACAAAGTTTGTTCCAGCTAACAACATAAATAATATAATAATATATTGAATAAGAGGGTTATCGTTCCAAAATCCAATACTTTCATTTTTAGTCGAAAAACCACCGGAAGCTATATTACTCATTGAGTGATTAATAGCATCAAAAAAACTCATGCCAGCTATTTTCAATAAAATAGCTTCAAGAACAGTTAAACCAACATAAATAAACCATAATCTCTTGGCAGTATCGCTTATTCTTGGATGTATTTTATCTCCTGACAAACCGGGGGCTTCAGCTGAAAAAAGCTGCATACCTCCAATACCAAGTAACGGTAGTATTGCAATAGCCAAAACAATAATCCCCATTCCTCCTAACCAGTGAGTCATACTTCTCCAAAAAATTATACTTTTTGGTAGTGACTCAATATTATTAATTACTGTAGAGCCTGTTGTAGTGTATCCTGACATTGTCTCAAAGAAAATATTTGGATAAGACTGAATAGAATCAGTTACGATGTAAGGAATTGTTCCTGAGAAAACCATGGTTAACCAACCTGTAAGAACAATAAAATAAGCATCTTTTTTGTTAATTTTTCTGGAATTTTCCTTTGAAAGCAACATTAAAATCGATCCAAAAATAATAACAAAAACTGCTGAAGTAATTAGTTTAATAAAAACCCCTTCATTAAACATGTAACTGATTATGGAAGCAAGACACATGGCTAGTCCATTAAACATTAATAATAGTCCTGTAATATGAAATATTAATTTCTTATTTAGTTTAGACATGGATTTTATAAAAATAAACTTTCAACTTTTTTTATACTCTCAGGCTTAGAGCATACTAAAACTCTATCCCCTAATTGTATCTCAAAGTTTCCTAGAGCTATAATACCTTTATTTTCTCTGATTATTCCTCCAATAATTGCTGTTAACGGAAAGTCAAGATCAATTATTTTTTTATTTAGAACTTTAGAATTTTTATTTACTATAAATTCAACAATCTCAGCATCCATATCATTAAGTTTAGCAAGCTCAACAATATCTCCGTTTCTAACAAATTTAAAAATATCATTTGCAGCAAGTAATTTTTTGTTAATTAGAGTATCGATTCCTAAAGACTGCGATAAATTAAAATAATCCATATTTTCAACCAAAGCAATGGTCTTCTTTATTTTTTTGGACTTTGCCATTAAGCATGTCATTATATTTGTTTCCGAATCTCCGGTAGTGGCTATAAAAGCATCCATGCTTTCTAAATTTTCTTCTACTAATAAATCAACATTTCTTCCGTCAACATTAATAACCATTAAGTCTTTTAGATCCTCAGCAATATCATTAGCTTTTGCTTGATTGATTTCAATTAATTTAATATTTAAACCTTGATCAGATAAATCTTTAGACAATTTAGAACCAACTCTTCCAGCACCCAAGATCATAACGTTTTTAATATTTTTCTTTTTTTCACCCATCAAATTATAAAGCTCTTTAAGACCTTTAGAGTTTGTAATAAAATACACAAGGTCAGATTCACAAAAAATTGTATTTCCTCTCGGGATTAAAGTTGAAACACTATTTTCTCTTTTAAATGCAATTGGCATAAAATGAACTCCAGGAAATACGGATGCAGCTTCCATTACAGTTTTACCTACAAAAGGAGCATTTTTTGTTAGTCTAACTGCCATCATTTTTAAAATACCATTATCAAAATCGTGGGTGTTTGTAAAAGCCGAATCGCTAATTATTAATTTTATTTCTTCTGCAGCTAAATTTTCTGGTGAAATTAATTCATCAATACCAATAGAATTAAAATCTATGTCGTTACAATCTTTTATAAACTCAACGCTAGAAATTCTTGCTATAGTTCTTTTTGCTCCTAACTGTTTTGATAAAATACAAGTTATAAAATTTGTTGTTTCAGATGTTGTTAAAGAAACAACTAAGTCGGAGTTTTGAACATTAGCTTCCTTCAATATTGATATTGAAGCAGAATTTCCTTCAATAGTTTTTATGTCGAGTTTATTTTCAGCTGTATTTAAATTTGATTTTTGATTATCTATCAGTGTTATGTCATGAGACTCAAAAGAAAGCAATTTAGCTAAATGATAACCAACTTCTCCGGCTCCAGCTATAATGATTTTCATATGTAAACCATAGAATTACTAAACAAATATACTTGATTTTAGAATAATAAAATTTTAATCTTTCATACATTTGAACAAAAATGAAACTATTTTTAAATATTTTATTGATTTTATTTAGTATAAATTTTACATTTTCTCAAATAGAAAATTTGCAAAATTTTGATCAACAAAAAATACATTTTGGATATTATATTGGCATAAATCAATACAATTATAAACTAGACTATAAGTCAAATCCCAAAAGGAGAACATTAATTGATCAAAAAGCAGGTTTAAATGTAGGTTTAATAGGAGACTTAAGATTGAGAAAAAATTTAAATCTAAGATTTGAGCCAGGTCTTTACACAAATAAATCAGATGTCATATTTTATGATCGCACTAATTTTGAAAAAAATTCTGATACATTAAGAACAATCAAGTCAACCTATATTCATTTGCCTTTACTAATTAAATACAGTGCTAATCGTTATAATAACTTTAAACCTTATATTCTCGGAGGCCTTTCTACATCATATAATCTTTCAAGTAATCAAAATAGCCCTGAGGATAATTCCAATGGTACATTTAGATTGAAGACTAACTCGTTTTATTATGAATTAGGTTTTGGAATAGATATTTATCTTCACTACTTTAAATTTTCACCCTCAATTCGTGGCATTTTTTCTTTAAAAAATGACCTTATTGATGATAATGAGCAAAATAGCAGCTGGACTGGAAATATAGATAGTATGTCAGCAAGAGGAATATTTATAAATTTATCTTTTCACTAATAACTTTTTAACAACTCTGAGAGAACTATACTAACAGAGCTTGCTAAATTTAGACTTTCTGGATTTTTAGAATTGTTAAACCTGGGTATTGTATATTTGATATCAAGTTTTTTTTCTATTTCTGGACTAATACCATTGGCTTCATTTCCAAAAACAATAATACCTTTTGAAAAACTAATTTTATTTAGATAAATTGATTTTCCCTCTAAAAAAGTTCCTGCTTTAGTAAATGATTTTGAATTTAGATATTTATTAAAGTCTAAATAATTAATATTTACTCTTGAAAGGGAACCCATTGAGGCTTGAACAACTTTTGAATTATAACAATCAACTGAATTTTTTGAACATATAATGTCTTTTATTCCAAACCAATCACATATTCTAATAATTGCTCCCAAATTTCCAGGATCACTTATGTTTTCCAATCCTATTATCAATTTATTTTCATCAATCATTTTTGGAACAGAAATTTTTATAATTGCTAAATGATCATCAGGATTTTTTAAATAAGAAATTTTTTTTAGTTCTAAATACGATAGTTTTACTGAATTTAATTCATATTTATCAAAATCATTATTAACAGAAAATAATTTAACAATATGATGTTCAGAATTAAGAAAATCAATAATAGATTTTTTTCCCTCAACAATAAACATTTTATTTAAAAATCTATATTTTTTTGTTTTAAGACTCTTTATTAGTTTAATATCGTTTTTGGTAAGCATTAATATTGATGTATTTTTGAATAATTAAATCTAGGGTGAAAAACATTATCACAAAAATAGTATTATTTATAATTTTAACTTTACTTTCTTTTGGATGTAGTTTGACAAAAAACTTAGATTCAAGAAGTTTAATATTAAAATCCAATAAAATTTACATTAATGACAAAAAATCTACAATTGATTCTTTACTGCCACTAATTGTTCAGAAAAAAAACAGTTATATTCTTGGATTTCCAATTTCAGCAAAACTTTACGAATCATCTGAAGAAAATAGTGATTCTATTTTTGAATTATGGTTATATAAAAGAAAAAAAAGGGAAAAAAAACTAAATTCGTTATTATCAGCAAAACAAGTAAATCAGATAAAAAAATACAAAAACGATTTTAATAATTGGAAAAAAAGAAATGGTGAAAAATTAGAAATATTAGACTCAACTAAAACATCTATATCAATTGAAAATTTAAAATCTTATTTTAATAACAATGGTTATTTTAATTCTCATGTAACTTCATCAATAAACATCAATCAAACAAATAATAAATACGCTGAATTAGTTTATAAAGTAACACTTGGAAATCAATATCTTTTAGATTCCATTAAAACAAACATAAAATCAAAGAAACTAGATTCTATATATAAATTAAATAATGAAAAATCTTTTTTAAAATATAATGATCCTTTTAATACAAGAAATTTTGAGAAGGAAAGAAATAGAATAGACAAATTATTTAAAAACAATGGTATTTATGATTTTCAAATAAATGCTATTTCTTTTAAAATAAGTTTGGATACAATATCGCTTAGCTCAAGAATTCCCGTTGAAATCAATATTGAAGAAAAAGAAAATGGAAAATATGATACTAATAGAATTAAAGAAGTTAATGTTTACATTAAAAATAATGACATTAACTTAAAGTTTAAAAAAAACATTTTTTATAACGGAGTTAATTTTTATTCAAACGACAGTTTTTATTATAAGCCAGAAATTTTATACGATCTAATTTATATCAAAAAAAATGATCTTTATAGTGATGAGCTAAGAAATAAAACAATAAATTCGTTAAACAACTTTGATAACTTTCAGTACCCATCTATTGATTACAATTATTTAGGTGAATCAAAGAATGAATTAGAAGCTAGCATTACACTTGTTCCACAAAAAAAATATTCTTTAGGGTTTGGATTGGATTTAAAACATTCAAACATTGAAGATGTTGGAATAGCATTCGAAGCATCAATTTTAAATAGAAATTTTTTTAAAGGAGGAGAAAAATTAGAATTTGCTACAAGAGGAACTATAGGAAAATCCGGCAATACTACAATCTCTGAATATGGTTTTGATTTTAGATTAAGATTTCCGAGATTACTTGCTCCAAAAAAATTAAGAGATATATTGGAATTAAAGAACAACCCTATTTCCTTCATAAATTTGGGAACCTCTAATCAGAACAATATTGGTCTTGATAGACAAAACTTTAGATTCAATTTTAATTACAAATGGAACGATAATAAAAACAACACAAAAAATCTTAATTTAATAAATATTGAACTTGTCAATAATAAAAACATACATAATTACTTTAACATATATTCTAATTCATATAAATCAATAAATAAAATAGCAATTTTTAATAGTGCCCCCTCAAACTACTTTAACTCCAAAAATGAACTAATAATTCCTGAGGGTATTGACAATTATATAAATGACGTAATTTCCAATCCTAATTTAGTTTCTGAATCTGATTTCAAAGACTTAAATTATATTAACGACAAAAGAAAAAGGTTAACAGCTAATAACTTAATAATTGGATCAAGTTACTCATTTCTAAATAGTTCAAGAAAAAATATTTTTGAAAACCAGTTTTCTGAATTTAAATTTAAAATTGAGGTTGCTGGAAATATTACCAATTTAATTTCAAATATTTTCAATGTTTCAAAAAATGAATTTGGTAAAAATAAAATCTTGGATTTAGCATATTCTCAGTTTTTTAAAACTGAACTAGGATATATTAAACATTTACAAATAGGACTTAATTCAAAAATTGCAATTAGATCTTTTTTTGGAATTGCTGTTCCATTTGGAAATTCAAACAATATTCCATTTAGTAAATCCTTTTTTGCAGGTGGATCAAATGATAATCGAGCATGGGAAGTTTACAGACTTGGGCCAGGTATTAGTGGTGCAACAAGCGAATTTAATGAAGCTAACATGAAAATTTCTGTCAATGTTGAATATAGATTTAAAATTCTTGGAAAATTAGATGGAGCTATTTTTAATGATTTTGGAAATATATGGAACGTGTTTGATGATAGCAATGATTCGAAAAGATCCTTTGATGGCTTTAAAGATCTTTCGGAAATTGCTATTGGAAGTGGATTTGGATTTAGATATAATCTTGGATATTTTGTTTTAAGACTGGATACTGGTTTTAAAACTTACAATCCAGTTTTAGAAAAGAAAAAAAGATGGCTAACTGATTTTAACTTTAAAAAAGCTGTCTATAATATTGGTTTAAATTATCCTTTTTAGGACCGATTTTTCTTATTATTTTAGCACACTAACTTTAATAAATGAATCATACAATTAAGAGCGGTGTTGCTACCGGAGATGAAGTTCAAAAAATTTTTAAATTAGCAAAAGCAAAAAAATTTGCATTACCTGCTGTCAATGTAATAGGTTCTAACTCTATAAATAGTGTTTTAGAAACAGCATCGAAACTAAATGCTCCCGTTATCATTCAATTTTCTAATGGAGGAGCAATTTTCAATGCTGGTAAAAGTCTATCTAATGACAATCAAAATGCTGCTATAAAAGGAGCCATTGCTGGAGCAAAGCATGTTCATGAGCTTTCCAAAGAATATAACGTTCCAGTTATTTTACATACTGACCATGCTGCAAAAAAACTTTTACCATGGATTGATGGTTTATTGGATGCTAGCGAAAAACATTTTAAAGAACATGGCAAACCATTATTTAGTTCTCACATGATTGACCTTTCTGAAGAACCGATTGAAGAAAATATTTCAATTTGTAAGGATTATCTAAAAAGAATGAGTAAAATCGGAATGACTCTTGAAATAGAACTCGGAATTACTGGAGGTGAGGAAGATGGTGTAGACAATTCCGATGTAGACGATTCAAAACTTTATACTCAACCTGAAGAAGTTGCATATGCATACGAAGAATTATCTAAGATTAGTGATAAATTTACTATTGCTGCAGCTTTTGGAAATGTTCATGGTGTATACAAACCTGGAAACGTAAAACTAACACCAAAAATTTTAAAAAATTCACAAGATTTTATATCAAAAAAATATAATGTTGGACACAACACTATAAACTTTGTTTTTCATGGTGGATCAGGCTCCTCATTTGAAGAAATAAGAGAAGCCATTGAATATGGTGCAATTAAAATGAATATCGATACAGATATGCAATATGCGTTTATGTCCGGAATTAGAGATTACTTTAAATCGAATAAAGATTATTTAACATCTCAAATTGGAAATCCTGATGGAGATGATGCTCCAAATAAAAAATATTATGATCCTAGAGTTTGGTTAAGAAAAGCCGAAGAAAGTTTTGTTTCAAGACTTACCAAAGCCTTTGAAGATCTAAATAACATAAATACACTAAACTAAATTTGGTTTATATATATTTGACTAAATATCGAATCTAATGTCTTGGTTCAAAAGAAAAACAAAAGGGATACAAACTTCAACAGAAGAAAAAAAAGATACTCCTGAAGGTCTTTGGCATAAAACTCCAACTGGAAAAATCATTGATACTGATGAGTTAGAAAAAAATTTCTTTGTTTCCCCTGAAGATGGATTTCATCTTAGAATTGGAAGTGAAGAATATTTTAAAATTCTTTTTGATAACAAGTACAAAGAAATTGGAAAAAATGTTAAATCTAAAGATCCACTTAAATTTACAGATACAAAGTCTTACAAACAAAGGACAAAAGATGCTCAGAAAAAATCAGGATTAAAAGATGCAATAAGAGTTGCTTATGGAAAATCCTATGAAAAAAATGTTGTAATTGCTTGCATGGATTTTCAATATATTGGAGGTTCAATGGGTTCTGTAGTTGGAGAAAAAATAAGTAGAGCAGTTGATTTAGCGATATTGAAAAAATCTCCCCTAATAATTATTTCAAAATCTGGAGGTGCTAGAATGATGGAAGGAGCTTTATCATTAATGCAAATGGCCAAAACATCAGCTAAATTAGCCCAACTTTCAAATTGTAAACTTCCATATGTGTCTCTTTGTACAGATCCTACAACTGGTGGGACAACTGCATCATTTGCTATGCTTGGAGATATAAATATTTCAGAACCTGGTGCTTTAATTGGATTTGCTGGTCCTAGAGTAGTAAAAGATACAACAGGAAAAGATCTTCCTGAAGGATTTCAAACCTCTGAATTTTTGTTAGAACATGGATTCTTAGATTTTATAATCTCTAGAACTGAACTAAAAAAGAAAATAAATTTATATTTTGATCTAGTTTTAAATAGACCATTAAGATCTATTTAATATTACATTTTAGAAAAAATAATCCTATATTTGCCGCGATAATGTAAGTTACATAAGAATCATTTTAATAATATTGGCATGTATTTAACAAAAGAAAACAAAAAAGAAATTTTCAAAGAACACGGTAAATCTGAATCTGATACCGGGTCAGCTGAAGGACAAATTGCTCTTTTCACCAAAAGAATCAATCATTTAACTGAACATCTTAAAAATAACAGAAAAGATTTTAACACTGAAAGATCTCTTGTTATGATGGTTGGTAAAAGAAAAAGCCTTTTAAGCTATCTAAAAAATAAAGACATTAATAGATATCGAGCTATAATCAAAAAACTTAATTTAAGAAAATAAATAATTATATAGTTTTTCATTGGTATTCTACATTAAGACACAACAAAACTTAATTTTATTTAATGAAAAACATGAAAATTAAAACTTATAATGAGACCATTGACTTAGGTGATGGTAGAACAATAACACTTGAAACTGGTAAGCTTGCAAAACAGGCTCATGGATCAGTAGTTGTACAAATGGGAAAGGCTATGCTACTGTGTACTGTCGTTTCAAATTACGAATCAGGCAATGTAGATTTTCTTCCATTAACTGTTGACTATAGAGAAAAATTCGCTGCTGCTGGAAGATATCCTGGAGGTTTTTTTAAAAGAGAAGCAAGACCTAGTGATGGAGAAATTCTAACTATGAGGCTAGTGGATAGAGTGTTACGCCCATTGTTTCCAAAAGATTATCATTCGGAGGTTCAGGTTATGATTCAGTTGATGTCAAATGATGTAGAAGTAATGCCTGATGCTCTTGCTGGACTAGCAGCATCTACAGCGATTCAATTAAGTGATTTTCCCTTTGAATGTCCAATATCAGAAGCTAGAGTAGCTAGAATTGATGGTGAATTTATTATAAATCCTAGCAGAGCTCAATTAGAAAAATCAGATTTAGACATAATGGTTGGTGCTTCAGCTGATTCTGTAATGATGGTTGAAGGTGAAATGGACGAATGCAGTGAAGAAGAAATGGCTGATGCAATAAAATTTGCTCACGAATCAATAAAAATTCAGATTGAAGCCCAATTAAGACTTGCTAAGGCAGTCGGAAGAAAACAAGTGAGAGATTACGAAAAAGCTTTAGAGGATGAAGAACTTTATAAAAAAATAAATGAAGCAACTTATCAAAAAGCATACGAAATTGCCAAAAAGGGTACCTCAAAGACTGAGAGAAGCTTGGCTTTTTCAAATTTAAGGAATGAAGTAAAATCTTTATTTTCAAAAGAAGATCTTGAAAAAAATGATAATCTGATCGATAAATATTACGATAAATCTCAAAAAGAAGCTGTGAGAGAACTTACTCTTAGTGAAGGAATAAGACTTGATGGTAGAAGAACAACCGACATTAGACCAATATGGTGTGAAGTTGATTATTTACCTTCTACTCATGGTTCTTCAATCTTTACAAGAGGAGAAACTCAAGCATTAGCAACTGTAACCCTAGGAACTTCTAGAGAAGCAAATAAAATAGATATGCCTTCATATGAGAGTGAAGAAACATTTTATTTACATTATAATTTCCCTCCATTTTGTACTGGTGAAGCAAGACCATTGAGAGGAACATCTAGAAGAGAAGTTGGACATGGAAACTTAGCCCAAAGAGGTTTGAAGGGAATGATTCCTAAGGATTGTCCATATACTGTTAGAGTAGTTAGTGAAGTTTTAGAATCTAATGGTTCTTCTTCAATGGCGACTGTTTGTTCTGGAACAATGGCTTTGATGGATGCTGGAGTACAAATTACTAGACCTGTTTCAGGTATAGCAATGGGATTAATTTCAGATGGTAAGCGTTATGCTATACTAAGCGATATTTTAGGAGATGAAGATCATTTGGGTGATATGGACTTTAAAGTAACAGGAACATCAAAAGGAATTACTGCATGTCAAATGGATATTAAAATTAAAGGTCTTTCATACGAAATATTAGTAAAAGCTTTGAAACAAGCCAGAGATGGTAGATTACATATCTTAAGTGAGATGAACAAGACTATAGATAAACCAAATGCTGAAGTCAAATCTCATTCTCCTAAAATGATAACAAAAAGAATTCCTAATGAATTTATTGGACCATTTATTGGACCTGGTGGTAAAGTTATTCAAGAACTTCAAAAAGTAACTGGATGTACAATTGTAATAAATGAAGATCCTGAAACTGAAGAGGGTATTGTTGAGATTTTAGGTACAGATAAGCAAGGAATTGAAGCTGTGATTTCTAAAATAGAATCTCTTTTATTTAAACCAGAAAAAGGAAACAATTATAAAGTAAAAGTTATTAAAATACTTGATTTTGGTGCTGTTGTTGAATATTTAAATGCTCCTGGAAATGAAGTTTTATTGCATGTAAGTGAAATAGCTTGGGAAAGAACTAATAACGTTAATGATGTTCTTAAATTAGGTGATGAATTTGAGGTAAAATACTTTGGTGTTGATCCGAGAACTAGAAAAGAAAAAGTTTCTAGAAAAGCTTTATTGGAAAAACCTGAAGGATTTAATGAAAGACCACCAAGACCTCAAAATAAAGATAACAGTAAAAAAGATAAATGAAATAAAAAATAGTTTCTACTAATTGTAACTTTTTTACTATTTCATACGTATAATAAGTTTAAAATTCAAAAATGAGACAACTTAAAATTACTAAACAGGTAACTAATAGAGAAACAGCTTCATTAGATAAATACTTACAAGAAATTGGAAAGGTAGATCTAATCACTGCTGAAGAAGAAGTAGAATTAGCTCAAAAAATTAGAGACGGAGATGAAAATGCTCTTGATAAGTTAACCAAAGCAAATTTAAGGTTTGTAGTTTCTGTAGCTAAACAATATCAAAATCAAGGTTTAACGCTTCCAGATTTAATTAATGAAGGAAATCTCGGTTTAATTAAGGCTGCAAGAAGATTTGATGAAACAAGAGGTTTTAAATTTATCTCATATGCTGTTTGGTGGATTAGACAATCTATTTTACAAGCTCTCGCTGAACAATCAAGAATTGTCAGACTTCCTCTTAACAAAATTGGTTCTATCAATAAGATTAACAAAATGTATGCTTTTTTAGAACAAGCAAATGAGAGGGTTCCTTCAGCTGAAGAAATTGCGAAAGAGCTTGACATGACCGTTTCTGATGTTAAAGAATCTATGAAAAATTCTGGACGACATGTTTCAATGGATGCTCCATTAGTTGAGGGTGAGGATTCAAATTTATATGATGTTTTAAGAAGTGGTGAGTCACCTAATCCAGACAAAAATTTGTTACACGAATCTCTTAGGACAGAAATAGAAAGAGCTCTTGAAACTTTAACTCCTAGAGAAGCTGATGTAATTAGATTATATTTTGGCCTCGCGGAAAAACATGCTATGACACTTGAAGAAATTGGTGAAACATTTGATTTAACAAGAGAAAGAGTTAGGCAGATTAAAGAAAAGGCCATTAGAAGATTAAAGCATACATCTAGAAGCAGAATTTTAAAAACATACTTAGGATAAAATGAACATAATAGCACCATCTATACTTGCATGCGATTTCGGAAACCTTAAAAGTGAGATTTCCATGGTCAATAAAAGTAAAGCTCATTGGTTTCACATAGATATCATGGATGGCATATTTGTTCCTAATATTTCTTTTGGAACACCAATTATGCAAATTTTAAAAGAAAATGCTGAAAAAATATTAGACGTACACTTAATGATCATCAACCCTGATAATTATTTAGAAAAATTTTCTAGTTTAGGAGCTAATATTTTAACTGTTCATTATGAGGCTTGTACTCACCTTCATAGAACAGTTCAAAAAATAAAAAAATTAAAAATGAAAGCTGGTGTAGCAATTAATCCACATACACCAATATCTTGTTTGAAATCTATTATTAAAGATTTAGATCTAGTTTGTTTAATGAGTGTAAATCCAGGTTTTGGAGGTCAATCTTTCATCGAAAACACATATGAAAAAGTTAAAGAACTTAAGTCATTGATAAATGAATCTAATTCAGATGCTCTAATTGAAATTGATGGAGGGGTAAATTCCAATAATGCAAAAAAATTAATTGAATGTGGTGCTAATGCCTTGGTGGCCGGGAGTTTCGTTTTTAAATCTAAGAATCCATCGAACACTATTTCAGAATTATCTTCAATAATTAATTAGTTTTTAAGAAATATTAATAATTTTAGTACATATAATTTTATGTGTTCAAATTACTTATATGTTATTGGAATAATGAGTGGAACTTCAATTGATGGATTAGACCTATGTTTAGTAAAATTTGATAAGAACATTCACTCAAATTATAAAATAATAAATACTTACACTTATAAATACTCTGAAAGTTGGATCACAAAACTTAGAAACTCAATTTATTTTAATAAAAAAGAGTTAAAAAAATTAGATATTGAATTTGGAAATTATATAGGAGATAAGGTTAATATATTTGTCAAAAAATGTGGAAATGTAAAAATTGATTTAATTTCATCTCACGGGCATACGATTTATCATAAGCCTAACCAAGGAATTACACTGCAAATTGGAAATGGTGAATCAATTTTAAAAAAAACGAAAAGCAATGTTGTATGTGATTTTAGAACTCAAGATATCAAACTAGGTGGTCAGGGTGCACCTCTAGTACCTATTGGAGATTTAAATTTATTTGGTGATTATAAATATTGTTTAAATATTGGTGGTTTCTGTAATATCTCAATTAAAAAAAATAAAACTATTAATGCTTTTGATATTAGTCCAGCTAATACTGTTTTAAACTATTACTCAAATAAATTGGGATATGATTACGATATAGATGGAAAGCTTTCAAAACAGGGAAAAGTTAATTATAAATTATTAAATGATTTAAATAAAATGGATTACTATAAAATTTCAGGACCTAAATCTTTAGGAATTGAATACGTAAACGAAAAAGTTATACCATTAATTAAATCTTATTCTATAAATAATTCCGATATACTAAAAACATATATTGAACATATTTCATATCAAATAAAAAAAACAATAAAGGAAAAAAAAGACGATAAAATTTTAATTACGGGTGGTGGTGTTTTTAACAAAACATTAATTCAAAAAATCAAAGACAAAGTTAATTGCAAAATTATCATTCCTAAAAAGGAAATCATAGAACACAAAGAGTCATTAGTTTTTGCTTATTTAGGTCTTTTGAGATATTTAAATAAAATTAACTGTTTGAGTGATGTAACTGGAGCAAATAAAGACCACTCCTCTGGTTTTATTTATAAATTTTGAATTTTAATATTTCTCCATTTAACTTTAATACCTCCGCCATCATGTATCTGTAAAGCAATTCTTCCATTAGCATTTCCAATTTTTTCATCTGAGTAAGAAACCATTTTTTTTCCATTAAGCCATGTAGTTACATTACTATCCTCAACTTTAACAGTGAGCTTGTTCCAGTCTCCCATAATTAGAGAAGAATCTTTTCCATGGCTTGGTTTAATTAACCAACCTCTACCATAGGATTCATAAATTCCTCCAGTAAACAATCCTGGTGGAGCTACTTCAACTTGCCATCCATTCACTTTTGTTCCTTCAATGTTAGATCTAAAAAAAACTCCACTATTTCCATTTGCTTCTTGCATAAATTCTAAATTTAAAACAAAATTCTTGTAGTAATCTTCAGTTCCTAAATATCCATATTGAGCATCAGGACCACTTTCGCAAACTAAAACTCCATCTTCAACATACCATTTTTCAGTTCCATACACTATCCAACCATTTAAGTCTTTTCCATTAAATAAATTAATTGTATTTGCTTGATTAACTATAGGTTCATTATTGTTTGAAGTTTCATTATTTGTTGTATAATGATTGTGTGTTTCTGGCGAAAACAAAGAAAGAGAAGCACACGAATAATTAGAAACTATAAGAAACAAAATAAAAAGATATATATACTTCATATTGATAGTAATTAAAATTGTAAATTTAAGATGTCATAAATATAAGAAAATGATTAAAGAGAATTAAAAAATTATTTATCGACTACTCCAATTATTCCCGTTAAATAAAAGAATGTCAATAAAATAATTAATAAATCAATTAACTGAACATAATATTATGAAAAAGCATACATGGACTATAATACTAATACTAGCAGTGTTAAATATTAACGCACAAAAAAGAAAAGAATTTTTTAAAAGTCCTGAGGGAGTATTTTATGTTTCATCGGATTTACATATTCATAGTGTATTTTCAGATGGAGTTGTATGGCCAACTGTTAGGGTAGATGAAGCTTTGAGAGATAGTATAGATTTAATATCACTGACAGAACATTTAGAATATCAATCTCATTTGTATGATATACCTCACAATAACAGAAATAGATCATTTCAAATTGCTGATGAATATGTACAGAAACGTCCATTATCCATAGTTCATGGAACAGAAATTACAAAACCAATGCCACCAGGTCACTTTAACGCTATTTTTATTAAAGACGCCAATAAATTTTTTGGTAATGATAAAGAGCCATTGAATTTTATTGACGCAATTAATGAGGCAAATAATCAAGGAGCTTTTGTTTTTTGGAATCACCCGATGTGGGAAGCTAATAGAAGCGATGGAATAGCAAAACTTGATCCTATTCACATTGATGTTATTAATAATAAATTATTGCATGGTATTGAAGTTGTAAACTTTGATACATTCTCAGAAGAAGCAATGCAAATTGCAATTGAAAATGAATTAACAATGATGGGAACTAGTGATGTTCATGTATTAATAGAATGGGATTTTAATATTGAAAAAGAAAGTTTTCACAGACCAATAACATTTATAATGTCAAAAAACAGAACAATGAAATCTGTAAGAGATGCTTTATTTAATGGAGATACATTTATTTGGTATAGAGATTTAATTATTGGTAAGTCAAAAAACTTAAAGCAAGTAATAGAAAATAATTTGGAGGTTATTTCTAAAGGATATGAATATAATAATAGAAAAGTTGAAATTTTACAATTAGAGTTCATAAATAAATCAGTAGCTCCAATTAGTCTAAACTATATTGGAGATTATACATTTCATAATGACTACAAATACATTGAGCTTGAACCAAAATCTAGTAAAAATATATTTGTCAAAACAAAAAAAATTGAAAATAAAATTGAATTAGAGTTTGAAGTTTTAAATTACGTGGTAGCACCCAAAACAAATCTAAAAACAATAAAAACAATAAACATTCAATAAAAAGATTTTATTTTGATAAAATTTTAGAGTAAATATTAAAATTAGATTACTGTAATTCAATATCCAAAACCATTTTTTTATAAAATTTAAAAGAACCTTCACTAAAATTTGGTTTTCTAAATCTTATTTTTTTTTTTGTAGAAAAACCATATTGTTCAATAGGCATACCAATAAAGTTTTTGTCTAAAATATTATTTGAGTTTTGATCCAATAAAATTGAAATAAAATAAACACCTTTGGGGAGATTAATTGTTTTAGAAAACTTTTTTTTTTCTACCCATTCTTTAAAGCCATAATCAAAACCCTCTTTTTGACCTAAACTATTAGTAACGTTGCCATTCCAATAAGAAGGATTTGACCAAACTGCAATCACTAAATTTCCTTCAGATTCTATATTGGATATATTTAATTGTAACTCAAATAATTCTGGATTGTTTTGAGAAAATAATTTGAAATATATTGTTAAAATAATGAAAACAAAAATTTTATACATAAATCATTTTAAGTGACCCAGGGAGGATTCGAACCTCCAACCGTCAGAGCCGAAATCTGATATTCTATCCAGTTGAACTACTGGGCCAAAAATTAAGACAACTTTGAACGAACTATATTAGAAATAGTTTTTCCATCGGCTTTTCCAGAAAGCTGGTTAGATGCAATTCCCATTACTTTACCCATATCTTTCATTCCATGAGCACCACATTGATCTATTATTTTAGAAATAATTTTTTCAATTTCATCATGATCTAATTGTTTAGGTAAAAAACTCTCAATTACTTTAGACTGATTGAGTTCTAAATCAGCAAGCTCTAACCTGTTTTGATTAGAATATATTTCAGCACTTTCTTTTCTTTGTTTAACTAATTTTTTTAATATTTTAATTTCATCAGATTCACTAATTTCTCCACCAGAATTTTTTTGTGTTTTTGCTAGTAAAAGAGCTGATTTAATAGCCCTTAAAGACTCTAACTCGTCTTTATTCTTATTTTTCATAGCCTTAATAATTGAGCTTGAAATATTTTCTAGTAATCCCATAGTTATTAATTAGAGTTAATCAACATTATCATGTAAAAATGAATTGTTAGTTCTCAATGTAACTTCACCATTTGAATCCTCAGTTAATGAAGTACGAGAAACATTAACTTTTTCAACATCATCTAAAGTTATTCCTGCGCGTTTGAAAGCAGGTTCATTTTCCAACGACTTTAGGTTTTTTAATTTTGAAAAGTTATAATTATATTCTTTTAATTTAATTTTTCTTTCCTCAATTCTTTTTGCTAATCCATCTGCAATAGAACTGTTCAATGGATTCAGAATTAATTCAGATTCTTTTTTATCTTCATCAACTGTTGAATTAAAGGGTTTGGAGTAATCATCACAGCTATATTTATTAAATTTTGATCCATTAAATTCAGTTACAGGAATAATATGAATTGGATTATTGACTTCTATTTCATTAATATCCTCTGTAAGTTCATGAATAATTTTATCTGAATCTAAATCCTGTTTTTTAATTGGCATATCAAAATCTAAAGATACTTGATCTTTTGGTCTCACTTCTTCAGCAGATAAAACTTCTATTTGATTTATTTTATTAGTGATATCATTAATTTCAATTTGATCTTCATTTATTTCCAAATTTGGATGAACTTCTTCATATTTAACATCAAAATCATTAATTTGAATTTTAGCTTCATCATCATCAAGGTCTAAATTAGAATTTTTAAAATCAATTGTATCATATTCAAACTTAAATTCTAAAGAATTACCCAATGATTGTTTTGAAGATAAATTCTGAATATACCCACCATTTTCATCAAGACTATGAATTATTTTTTTTGGTTCAGAATGAATAATTTCTTCCTGTTGATTTGGATCAAATCCAGTTGCTATAACTGTGACTGAAATTGAATTTTCCAAATTCAAATCTTCCCCGACACCCATTATAATATTAGCACTGTGACCAGCTTTTTCTTGAATGTAATCATTAATTATTCCAATTTCATCAATAGTAATTTCATCTTGTCCTGAAACAATTAATAACAAAACATTTTTTGCACCTTTAATTCTGTTATCGTTTAGTAATGGAGAATCTAAAGCTGATGAAATGGCTTCAATTGACCTCTTTGATCCTGAAGATTTTGCTGAACCCATTATAGCATTTCCACTATTAGATAACACAGTTTTAGCATCTTTTAAATCAATATTTTGAGTATAGTGGTGGGTAATTACTTCAGCAATTCCTTTAGAGGCTGTTGCAAGAACTTCATCTGCCTTAGCAAAACCTTCTTTAAACCCCAAATTTCCATAAATATCTCTTAATTTATTATTATTAATTACTATTAAAGCATCAACTTCATTCTTTAACTTATCTATTCCTTTTTTAGCTTGTTCCTCTCTAATTTTCCCTTCAAATTGAAATGGCATAGTTACAATTCCAACTGTTAAAATATCCATCTCTTTTGCTAATTTGGAAATTACTGGTGCTGCTCCTGTTCCAGTTCCTCCACCCATACCTGCTGTTATAAAAACCATTTTAGTATTGGTTTCTAACATTTTTTTTAAGTCATCAAAACTTTCAACAGCAGCTTTTTCTCCTATCTCTGGATTAGCACCTGCACCAAGACCTTCGGTTAGAGATATCCCTAATTGAATTTTATTTTCTACTCTACTATTTTCTAAAGCTTGTGAGTCAGTGTTACAAACTACAAAATCTACTCCTTTGATTCCTTTAGAGTGCATATAGTTGATAGCGTTGCTTCCACCACCTCCTACACCAATCACTTTAATTACATTACTCTTATTTTTGGGTAAATCGAAAGGTAAATTGTTAATTTCTGGATTTAGTTGCATAATTATATTTATTCGGCGTTATCTAAAAAGTTTTTTATTTTTTCTGTAAATTGATCAAGGATTGATTTTCTTTGCTTTTCTTTATTAACTTGTTCTTTAAATTCTTTTTTTTCAAGAACATTAAAATCTTCTTTATATATGCTATTTTTTCTAATTTTAGTAGAGTTCATAACTAATCCAACAGCTGTTGCATACATTGGACTTGAAATATCAATTGAATTATTTCCTGCTAGATGTTCGCTTGGATGACCTAGCCTTGTATCCATTCCAGTAATATACTCAACAAGTTGTTTTAAATGCTTCAACTGACTTCCTCCTCCTGTTAAAACGATACCAGCTATTAATTTCTTTTTTTGTTCTTCATGTCCATAATTTTTAATTTCAATATAAACTTGTTCAATAATTTCTATAACTCTGGCATGAATAATTTTTGATAAATTTTTTAAACTAATTTCTTTAGGGTCTCTTCCTCTTAATCCTGGAATAGATACAATTTCATTCTCTTTGTTTTCACCAGGCCAAGCTGAACCAAACTTAATTTTGAGTAATTCAGCTTGTTTTTCAATAATAGAACATCCCTCTTTTATATCATCAGTGATGACATTTCCTCCAAAAGGAATTACTGATGTATGTCTTATTATGCCATCTTTAAATATTGCTAAATCAGTGGTTCCTCCACCAATATCTATTAATGCCACTCCAGCCTCTTTCTCTTCTTGACTTAATACTGCATCAGAGGATGCTATTGGTTCTAAAGTTATTCCTTCAAAATCTATTCCTGCACTTTTAATACATCTTGCAATGTTTTTTATAGATGAAACTTGACCAACTACAACATGAAAATTAGCTTCAAGTCTCCCGCCAAACATTCCAATAGGTTCTTTAATCTCAGCTTGGCCATCAACCTTATAATCTTGCGGAAGAACATGAATTATTTCTTCTCCAGGAAGCATAACTAACTTATGTACCTGATTGATTAATTTATCTAAATCATCATCATTTATAACATTGTCAGAGTTTGTTCTAGTTATATAATCACTATGTTGCAAACTTCTAATATGCTGTCCAGCAATACCAACAACTACTTTGTTAATTTTTTCAGATGAATTGAGTTCTGCTTCATTAACAGCAGCTTGTATAGACTGTATGGTTTGAGTAATGTTATTTACCACTCCTCTGTGAACCCCTAGACTTTTAGATTTTCCAATTCCAACTATTTTTAATTTACCATACTCATTTAAGGATCCAATAAGAGCTACAATCTTAGTAGTTCCAATATCTAAACCGACATATATATTTTTATAATTCATATTTAACTTCTTTGAATTATGACCTGATTTTTAAAATTTAAATTAATTATATCAATACTATCTAAAATCCCTGAATTATAAACTTTATTAAAAAACAATTCATATTTTTTAAACTTTGATTCATAATTATCAAAATCATTAATTAATATTTTATATTTAAAAAAATTTAATCCAAAAATTAAATTATTTTTTGAAAGTTCAAGTGAGGCAATATGGTTTTTTAGAAATTTATTTTGTTCAATAAATTTACCTAAATCTCCTATTTTCAACATATCAATTGAATCTATTTGACTCAAAATTAATGGAACAGATTTAGAAAAATTGTTAGATAAAGGCATCTTTTTTCCATCTTCATCAACATAATACTTTTTACCAAGAACTCTAAACACAGGGTTTTTCTCTTTAATATTTACTTCAATTTTACCATCAACAGAAATTGAAACATCAGCATTTTTAATGTAATTATTAGATAAAATTGCGAGTTCAATATTTTTCAAATTTAATTTACTTTTTAAGATTTTATTTGAAAATAAATTGGTTTGTTTTAACAATTTATTAACCGAATCTTTTGATGAAAACTTAAAGTTCGTTTGATCGAAAAATATGTTCTCATTTAGAACATTTATTTTATTATTTCTTTGAAAACTATAAAGTGTCAATAAAACTAATAAGAATAATAAAGCTGATATTTTAAAATTATCAAAAGTCATAATAATTCAATTTTTTGTTTTATTGATTGGACTTCATCAGAAATATCACCGGCTCCCATAATAACAAACACATCAGACTTAGAATTTATTAAACAACTTGAAAGATTTGATTTTTTTGAAATTAATTTGTGCTTATTTTTTATTTTTTTCAATAAAGCTTTAGAATCAATATTATCTATTGGTTGTTCTCTGGCTGGATAAATATCAGTCAGTATTATTTCGTCAAAATCCGATAAACTTTCTGCAAATTGATCCATAAAATCTCTGGTTCTTGTATATAAGTGAGGTTGAAAAACAGCAGTAATTTTTTTACCAGGATATATTTCTTTTACGGATTTTTTAACTGCATCAATTTCACTGGGGTGGTGCGCATAATCATCAATAATTACTTTTGGAGATTTTAAAACATATGTAAATCTTCTTTTAACTCCCTCAAATGTTGATAATGATTTTTTGATATTTTCACTATCAATACCCAAATTATTTCCAATAGCAAAAGCTACTAGAGCATTTAAAGCATTATGTCTTCCAGGCATTTTAAATTGAATACTAATTTTTGAATTTTTAAAATTAATATCAAATAAAACTATTTGATTAACAATTCTATAATTAGAAATAAAATAGTCTGATTTTGATTTAAAGCCATAAGTCAATCCATTCATTGAAATTGTATCATTTACAAAAAGAAAACCATCTTTTTTAATATTATTTTTAAAATGATTAAATGATTTTTTCAAATCCTTTTCATTTTCATAAATATCTAAGTGATCAGGATCTATAGATGTTATACAAGCAATATTTGGATTAAGGGTCAAAAAAGATCTGTCAAATTCATCAGCTTCAACTAAAATTATTTCACTTCCATTTTGTATTAAATTAGTATTATAGTTTTCAGAAATACCACCTATAAACGATGTAAAATTCAAACCGTTATCAAATAGAATATGCGATAATATTGAAGAGGTTGTAGTTTTTCCGTGAGTTCCTGCTATTGCAATACAGAATTTATCTTTAGAAATTTCACCTAATAATTCTGATCTTTTTATAATTACAAAACCACGCTCTTTAAAAAAAGTAAATTGATTATTACTATGAGGAATTGCTGGTGTATAAACAATTAAAGTATTGTCTTTATTCAAAAATGATTTAGGAATAGTTTTAAATTTATCATCAAAGTTAATTATAGCGCCTCCTTTAATTAATGTATCAGTTATTTTAGATTTTACTTTATCATATCCCCCAACTGCTTTATTTTGATTAATTAGATACAAAGCTAGGGATGACATTCCTATGCCACCTATTCCTAAAAAATATATGTTTTTATAATTTTCAAGCATAGTTTATTGTTCTTAAAATATAATTAACTATTTCATTCGAAGCGTTAGGTTTAGCTAATTTTTGAATTGAACTGGCCAATTGATTTGAATATTTTTCATCTAAAAATATTCTATTAAATACTTTAAAAAACTTGCTATTTAATTCTTTTTCATAAATCATTTCAGCAGATTTTAGCTTTACTAGTGAAAGAGCATTTTTTGTTTGATGATCTTCAGCTACATTTGGTGATGGTATAAAAATTACTGGCTTTCCTACAATACACAATTCAGAAATTATACTAGCACCAGCTCTAGATATTATTATATCCGAGGCCTTATAAGCATAATCCATTTTATCAATAAAAGATTTTACAATTACTTTTTCAGAACATAAATTGGAATACTTTTCATATTCTCTTAATCCACATTGCCAAATAATTTGTGTATCATTACTTAAAACTTTTTTTAAATTTTCCTTAATAAATTGATTAATTTTTGTAGCTCCAAGGCTTCCGCCCAAAACTAAAATTGTCTTTTTTGATAAACTTAAATTAAAATAATTTATTGCTTGTTCTTTACTCAAATCATTATTATAAATATTTTTTCTAACTGGATTGCCTGTAAAAATTAAATTTTTATTTGAAAAATACTTTTCCATGTCAGGATAAGCCACACATATATATTTTGCATTTGAAGACAAGATTTTATTAGTTAGTCCTGGGTAAGAATTTTGTTCTTGAATAATTGTTGGGATATTTAATTTAGATGCAATATATAACAGTGGACCGCTGGCAAAACCGCCTGTACCAATAACACAACTTGGATTAAATTTTTTAATAATAAAATATGATTTAATTAAACTAAAAATAATTTTAAAAGGAATTAATAAATTGGAAAGATTTAGACTTCTTTTGAAACCTGATATCCATAAACCCCTTATTCGATATCCATTCTCAGGAACTTTTTTCATTTCCATTCTATTTTTAGCGCCTACAAATTCAATTTCAATATTTTTAACCCTTAGTGATAATTCATTTGCAATAGAAATTGCTGGATATATATGCCCACCTGTTCCTCCACCTGAAAATAAAAACTTATGCTGTTTCACTTAATATATTTATAGGACTATTAGAATTTACTTCATTATTTTTCTTATTTGAACTTACACTTAAAACTATTCCAAGTGCCAGAAATGTCATCCATATCGATGTTCCACCCGAACTTATTAGAGGAAGTGGCTGTCCAGTTACTGGAAAAAGTTGTACTGCTACCCCCATATTAATAAAAGCTTGAAAAATTATTGGTAATCCTACACCTAAAACCAATAATTGACCAAAGATTGAATCTGCTTTATATGATACAATTATTATTCTAAAAAATAGAAGTAAGTAAAGGAAAAGAATTGAAAATGCTCCAATCGTTCCATATTCTTCAGTTATGATGGCATATATAAAATCTGAGGTGCTTTGAGGAAGTATATTTTTCATTGTACTCTTTCCAGCACCAACTCCAAAAACCATTCCTGATGCTATAGCAGATTTTGCTCTTAATATTTGATAATTATTTTCATTATTTTCTGAAGACATAAAGTTTTCTATTCTACTTACCCATGTATCAATCCTGTTAGGAATTAAGTCTGGATAACTTTTAATTGTAAAGAAAAAAATAGAAAAAAGTATTAATCCTGAAAAACCAATTCCAAAAAGATATTTAAATGGATATCCACCAATAAATATTAGTGTGACAATCATGAAAAAAATCATAGCTGCAGTTGAAAAATTTGAAGGCAAAATCAAAAAAACAACTAAAATTATTGGAATCCATAATGGTATTATAGTTTTAGTAAAACTGTTTTTTTTGTTATAATTTACTGATAAATATCTAGATATATACACCATTAATACAACTGTAGCAATTGACGATGGTTGAAATGATAAGCCTATTATTGGTAATTTTATCCATCTACTTGCGTTAGCTCCATCAATTAAATTTCCCTGTATAGATGTAAAAAACAATAATAAAATTACCAATGGTAAACAAATCATTGATAATCCTTTAAAATATTTATATGGAATTAGATGAGTACCATACATTATTACAATTCCAATAAAAACAATGGCAACGTGTTTTATTAAATTTGATAAAATAAATCCATTTCCAAAGTTTGAACTCGCACTGTAAATGGGTAAAAAAGAAAAAACAGCAAGTATTAAGACTATTGTCCAAATTATTTTATCTCCATTAATTTTTTCAAAAAATGTCTTCATCACAATTTTCTAACTGCATTTTTGAACTGAATTCCTCTGTCTTCGTAATTCTTAAATAAATCAAAACTTGAACAAGCGGGAGAAAGTAAAACACAATTTTTGGGTTTAGCAACTTTGTAAGCCATTTTTACAGCATCTAGCATATCATTACATTCAATTATTTGATCAACAAATGGACTAAAAGCTTCAATTATTTTAGTATTATCTATGCCAATACAAATAATAGCTTTAACCTTTTCTCGAACAAGCGGAATCAATTCATTATAATTATTTCCCTTGTCAACTCCACCAGCAATCCAAATAGTACTTGATTTCATAGAATCTAATGCATAGTAAACAGCATTAACATTTGTAGCTTTTGAATCATTAATATATTTAACTTTTTGAATGGTCAAAACATGTTCTAATCTATGTTCTATAGATTTAAAGTTTCCAAGTGATTCTCTTATATTGTTATCACTAATATTTAAAATTTTTGCAACTGTCGCAGCTGCCATACTATTTTGAATATTATGATTTCCTTTCAAGGATAAATTTTCAATTGGTATCATAAGTTTACTATTATTTACATTAATATTTATTAATTTATTTTTTACAAGATTTTGTGAGAATGAAATTTTTTTTGAAATTATTTGTCTTTGTTCTAACTCATAATTGATAGTTTGATCATCTCCATTATAAATAAAAAAGTCATTTTTATTTTGATTTAAAAGAATATTGAATTTTGAATTGATATAATTTTTAAAACTATAATCATATCTTTCCAAATGATCTGGAGATAAATTTGTCAAGACTGAAATAAATGATCTAAATCGAGATATATTCTCGAGCTGAAAACTACTTAACTCTAATACTATATAGTCATATTTTTTTTTTGCTATCATAAAAGAAAAACTGTTGCCAATATTTCCTCCTAGACCAACATTTAAGCCTGAGTTTTTAAGAATATGAAAAATTAAAGAACATGTAGTAGTTTTTCCATTGGATCCAGTCACACTAATTATGTTTGAATTAGTAAATCTAAATGCAAATTCTATTTCTGAAATTATAGGTATTTTTTTTAATTTAACTTTATTTAGTAATTCAATATTTTCAGGAATACCAGGACTCTTAATAATTTCATTTGCATCCAAAAACTTACTTAATGTATGACCACCTTCCTCATAATCAATTTTATTTTGCTTTAGAATTTTTTTAAATTTATTTTCAATAATATTACGTTCAGATAAAAAAACATTTATTCCTTTTTTCTTAGCTAGATAAGCAGCACCAACTCCGCTTTCTCCACCACCAATAACTACAATTTGACTATTCATTATTATCTAATTTTTAAAGTTATTAATGAGAGGATTGCTAACAATATTCCAATTATCCAAAATCTTACCGTAATCTTGCTTTCGTGAATACCTAATTTTTGATAGTGATGGTGTAATGGAGACATCAAAAAGATTCTTTTACCAACTCCTAAAGTTATTTTAGTATACTTAAAATATCCGACTTGAATTATAACTGAAAGAGTTTCAACTAAAAAAACTCCACAAATTAATGGCAAAAGAAGTTCTTTTCTTACGATGATTGCTAAAACAGCAATTAATCCACCAATAGTCAGACTTCCAGTGTCGCCCATAAAAACTTGAGCAGGATAGCTATTGTACCATAAAAATCCGATTAGTCCTCCAATGAATGCAGAAATAAAAATTACTACTTCACCAACCCTTGGGATATACATTATATTTAGGTAATCTGAAAAGATTATATTTCCAGAAACCCAAGCAAAGACACCTAAAGTAATTGTAATTATTACCGATGAACCAGCAGCTAAACCATCAATTCCATCTGTTAGATTTGCTCCATTAGAAACAGAAGTTACTATCAATATAACCACTAGTATGAATATAATTAGGCTAACAGTATTAGAAAGATCAGGAAAATAGGATGATAAAAAACCGTAATCAAACTCATTATCTTTCACAAAAGGAATAGTTGTAAGAGTTGATTTATATTCAAGATTATTTAAAACAAACTCTGATTTTTTTTGTTCAATATCTTGATCTTTAATTGTTACTTCTGGATGGAAAAACAAAGTTAAACTGACAACTAAACCTAATATAATTTGTCCAATTATTTTGAACTTACCTTTAAGACCATCTTTATTTTTTTTAAATATTTTAATGTAATCATCAATAAAACCTATTAAACCCATCCATAGAGTTGTAAAAAGAAGAATTTTTATATAAATATTAGTATAGTTTGAAAATAATAAAACAGGAATTATGGTTGAAATTATAATAATTAAACCTCCCATTGTTGGAGTACCGACTTTTTTCTTTTGACCATCTAAACCAAGATCTCTAACAGTTTCTCCAATTTGTTTTTTGTTTAAAAAATCAATTAAATATTTTCCATATTTAACTGAAATAAAAAGAGAAATTATGAAAGCTAAAGATGATCTAAATGAAATGTATTGAAATAGACTAGCACCTATAAATTGAAAATGATTCTCTAAATATTCAAATAAAAAATATAACATACTAATTAATTGATTTTAATGATTTTATTAATATTTCTTTATCATCAAACTCTTTTTTTTGATTTCCTTCAATTTGATACTTTTCATGACCCTTTCCTGCTACGAGAATTATATCACTAGAACTTAAACAGGCTTTTTGAATTGCTATTTTTCTATTTAGCTCGGTTTCAACTTTTTGCATATCATTATAACTAACTCCCTCGATCATTTGATTAATTATTTCCAATGGGTCTTCATTTCTAGGATTGTCAGAAGTAAAAATCACTTTATCACTTAATGAAGCTGCTATTTTGCCCATAATAGGTCTTTTAGTTTTATCTCTATCTCCACCACAACCTATAACAGTTACTAAGATATTTTTTGATTTTTTTATATCATTTATAGTTTTCAAAACATTTTTAAGAGAATCTGGACTGTGAGCATAGTCAACTATTCCAATTTTATTTAAATTATTTTTAATAATTTCAAACCTTCCATCAATACAATTTAAACTACTCAAGTTTCTCAATATCAAATTATCAGAAAAATTTAAAATTTTAGAAATTGAGTATACCGCAAGAAGATTATATGCATTAAATTTTCCTATTAATTTTGTCCAAAACTCATTACGATTGATTAAAATTTTCATTCCATCAAAATCTTTTTCTAAGATTTTCAATGAAAAATCTGAACTTGAATTAATTGAATATGTAAATGTTTTACTTTTAGTATTTTGTATCATATATGATCCATTTTTGTCATCAACATTTGTTAATGAGTAACTTCCCTTTTCTAATGAATCAAAGAATATTTTTTTTACATCTCTATAATCCTCAAACGTATTATGGTAATCTAAGTGGTCGTGAGTTAGATTTGAAAAAACTCCTACATTAAAATTTAGTCCATAAACTCTATTTTGTGAAATGGCATGTGATGATACTTCCATGAAGCAATATTCAACTTCAGCATCAACCATTTGTTTCATAATTTGGTTTATTGATAATGGATCTGGGGTTGTTTGTTTTGAAACAATTTTTTTATTATCGATTAAAATAACATTAGTAGAAATTAAGCCAACTTTTTTATTCAGATTTTTAAATAATTGATATAATAAAGAAGTGATAGAGGTTTTTCCATTAGTTCCAGTAACTCCAATTAATTTTAATTTTTGAGATGGGTTATTATAATAATTTGATGAAATTAATGCAAGGGCCTTTCTAGATTCATCAACAATAATATAAGTTAATTTTTTATCTATAATTTTTGGTAAAATGTCACAAATAATAACAGTCGCTCCATTTAAAATAGCATGACTTATATATTTATTCCCATCTTTTGAAGTCCCTCTAATAGCAACAAAAAGATCATCCTTATTTATTTTATTTGAATTAAATTGGATTTTGTTTATTCTAATATTAGTATCTCCAATAACGGATTGAATACTAACTTTATAAAGTATATCTTTTAACAATTTCATATTAATTCAACTTCAATTGACTTTTTAGTTTTATTTAATTTGTAATTTTTTATAACAATACCTCCTCCACTCATTCTAACTTTATAACCTAAGTTTTCTAACATAGGCAATATGTTTTTTAAATTCTTTCCTTTGATTTCAGAAAAATTATTATCAACAAGAATTAAGGAATCCACATTCATGATTTCGTTTAAATAATTTTTTTCAACTGAAATTGTTTTTTTATTCTTTGGAGTTAAAGAATATATTTTATCTGCTATTTTTTTAAATACTGGAGCTGCTACTGTATTTCCATAATAACCCATTTTTTTATTTGGCTTATGTATAACCACTATACAAGAATACATAGGCTTGTCAGCAGGAAAATATCCAACGAAACTTGATATATATTGAATATCATCAGAAGAATAATCAACCTGACCAGTTCCTGTTTTGCCTGCAATTTTATATATACTAGATTTAATATTTGAACCTGTTCCTCCATCATCATTAACAACATTTTCTAATAAAAATTTTGCTTTATTTAAAGTCGATTTTGAAGCAATTGAAGGATTTAAAATTATTTTTTTTGATTTAAATTTATTTTTCTTAACAAAAATTGGTTTAACCATTTCACCACCATTAGCAACAGCATTATAAAATGTTAAAATTTGTAAAGGAGATAGTAAAACTCCGTATCCATAAACCATCCATGGTAATGAAAGACCGCTCCAATCCTTATCTTTTGGATGCGGAATTTTAGGATTAGATTCTCCTAATATTGAAACTCCAAGCTTATCATTTAAACCCATATTATACAATCTGTTTGAAAACTTTTCTGGATTATCCTTATATGCATCGTTAATAATTTTAACAATTCCTGTATTTGAAGAATACTTAAAGGCATCTTTTAGAGATATTATACCATAACCACCCTCCTTTGAATCTCTAACCTTTGCTCCGTAAAAAGAAAGAATACCGTTTTCGGTATCAACCATTGTGTCAAGGTCCGCTTTACCATCTTCCAAAGCAGCTATTACTGACATCAGTTTAAAAGTTGATCCAGGCTCATAGTTTTCACCTACTGCATAATTTAAACGTTCGTAATACTTGCCTTCATCGGTTCTACCTAAATTTGAAATAGCTTTAATTTCACCAGTTGATGTTTCCATAACTATAGCAGTTCCATGATCAGCTTGAAATTTTTCTAATTGTTCCAAAAGTGAATGATGGGTAATATCTTGAAAACCTACATTTAAAGTAGTATATAAGTCAGATCCTGACACTGGTTCAATTTGGTTATTTGAATAAATAGGTTTCCACTTACCATTTGAAATTTTTTGCATTAATTGCATTCCGTCTTTTCCTCTCAAAACTGAACCAAAAGCATGTTCAAGACCTACTCCATTAAATTTATTATCTTTTATTTTTCTCTCCCATCCAATAGTTCTTTCTGCTATTTTATTAAGCGGATAATCTCTTAAATTTTTCTTTTCAACTATCAAACCTCCACTTACACCACCAAGCTTAAACAAAGGCATTTTTTTAATTTTATTTAAATGCTCAACTGAAACATTTCTTTGAATTAAATAGTATCTTTTACCGTTTTCTTTAGCATATCTAAGTTTATCGTAAAAAAAATCATAATCTTTTTCTAAAAGATCTGAAAGATCTTTAGCAAGTGAACTAGAAAATTTTGCAAAGTTTGAATTTGAGACAGTTACTCCATCAAAAAAAATGTCATAACTAATCGTTGATGCAGCTAGCAAACTTCCATCGTCGGAAAAAATATTTCCCCTTTCAGGACTTATAGTTTTGTTTTGAATTGTATTGTTTTTTGCAACTAAACGATAATTATTTCCATCAATATATTGAATATGAAAAATCTTATAACCAATTCCTAAGCCTAAAACAATAAGAATACTTGCTACAAAATAAAGCCTATATAAAAATTGTTTTTGATTTGTTTCCATAATTAATCAATAATTATTTTTTGAGGTGGTATTGTTGAACTTTTAATTCCTCTTTGTTTCATTTGTATTGCAACATTAGATTCCATTTTCAACTTCATAGCTTTTTTTCTGTTTTCAATAAAACTGCTTTGTAAAACTGAAATTTCATTTTTCAATTCACTTATCTTAATAATTTTACTGTCTACAGAATGTGAAGAATATATCATTACTAAACATATAGAAAAAAGAAAAAAAACATATTTCCATCCTTTTATAGCTCCACTATTTATCAAAAAATTTCCAAGTAATATTTTCTTTAAATGACTTTTCATGTTCTTACAGCTGATCTTAATTTTGCACTTCTAGCTCTTATATTTCTTTTTATTTCTTCTTTAGATGGAGTTAGAAATTTAAATAATTTCTTGAAAGGCAAATTTGACTTTCCAAATTCATTTTTTTTTGATTCATCATCAAAACATCCATTTTGAATAAATCTCTTTACTATTCTGTCTTCAACAGAATGATAAGTAATAAAAGACATTACGCCACCCTTTTTTATCAAATTTGGAAGCTGATTTAAAACCTCTTTGAGAGCTTCCATTTCCTGATTAACTTCTATTCTTAGAGCCTGATATATTTTAGCAAGAATCTTATTTTCATACCCCTTAGGCAAAAGAGGTTCTAATATTAAATTTAATTGACCCGTTTTAAAAATTTTGTTACTTACCCTCGAATTAACAATTAACTTTGCAATATCTTTAGAATTTCTTAAATCTGAATAATCATAAAAAATATTTGATAATTTATCTTCGGGATATGTATTTAAAATTTCTTTTGCATTTAAAGAAGAATTAATATTCATTCTCATGTCAATTTCTGTATCATACATAAATGAAAAACCTCTTTCTTTACTATCAAGCTGGTGTGAGGAAACTCCTAAATCAGCAAAAACTCCATCAACGAAATCAACAGAATGATATTTCAAATTTTGTTTTAAAAATTTAAAATTTTGATTGATATACAAAAATCTTGAATCGTTAATCATATTTTTAATTACGTCTTTGTCTTGATCAAATGCTATTAATCTTCCATTATTTCCTAAATTATCTAGAATTAATTTTGAATGACCACCACCTCCAAATGTCAAATCGACATAAATACCATCTTTGGAAATATTTAAACTATTAATAGAATCAAAGAGTAGTACAGGATTATGATACATCATTTGACAGATTTCCCATTACACTTTCAGAAAGTTGAGCAAAATCTATTTCAGAATCATTAATCACTTTTTCGTATTTAGATTTATCCCAGATTTCAATTATATTAATTGCTGATGTTAAAACAAGTTCATTACTTGAAAAGTATTGTTTAGATAATTCTTTAGGAATTAATAACCTCCCATTATTGTCAAATTCTATTATTCTAACACCTGCATTATATCTTCGAATAAAATCATTATTTTTCTTTACAAACTTGTTAAGCTTATTTATTTTCTTCATGGTCAATTTCCATTCAGAAAATGGATGCAACTCTAAGCAGTCTTGAAAAACAGATCTTTTTACTATAAAACTTTGATTGATATAATCGCCAAACTGTCTTTTTAAATTAACAGGTAGCATTATTCTGCTTTTTATATCAATTTTACATTCGTATGTACCTATTAGGCTAATCACTTTACTTTTGGTTTAATCTCAAATTTAATGAAATTTTACCACTTTTTACCACTTTTTACCACTTTGTTAATAATTTTTATATAAAAAATAATTAATACTTTTAATTATCTGATTTTTAGTAATTTAACTGTTTTTACATGTGTAATAATAAAAATAAAAACTTTGATTTATTATTGTTTTAAATAATTATCTTTACCGAAAACAATAACTTTAAATAAAGCTGAACAATTTAGAATACATAAAAACTAAAGAATTTTCATACACATTTGGCGGAAAAGGAGTCCCAATTATTGTTCTACATGGACTTATGGGGGGCTTAGGAAATTTTAAGGAATTTCTTGAAAATTTTCCAAAATACGGATACCAAGTTTTTATGCCTGAACTTCCCATTTACAACTCCAAACTTTTAGACACTAATGTTAAATATTTTGCCAAATACATTAATAAATTCATTAACTCTTTGAAATTAAATAAAGTAATTCTTGTAGGAAATTCTCTTGGTGGTCATATAGCATTAGTCCATGCAAATATGTTTCCATCTGAAACAAAGGCTATTGTTCTTACTGGCAGCTCAGGATTATATGAAAATTCTATGGGTGATACCTACCCTAGAAGAGGTGACTATGAATTCATTAAGAAAAAAACTCAAGATGTTTTTTATTTACCTGAAATTGCTACAAAAGAAGTAGTTGATGAAGTTTTTGAATCAGTAAATAACAGAAAAAAAGTTTTAAAAATTCTAGCTGTTGCAAAAAGTGCAATAAGACATAATATGTCCAAAGACTTACCCAAAATAAATATTCCAACAGCTATAATATGGGGAAAAGACGATAAAGTAACCCCACCAAATGTCGCTACAGAATTTGATAAATTATTGCCCAATTCTAAATTATTTTGGTTTGATAAATGTGGACATGCCCCTATGATGGAACATCCAAAAAAATTTAATAAAACTGTTTATAATTGGCTCAAAGATAATAACCTTTAGGAAATGAAGATATTTTCTTCAATTTTTATTAAAAGTAGCTTAAATGCATCAGAATGTCCAATTGAAAATCTTCCTGAATTTGCATTTATTGGTAGATCAAATGTTGGAAAATCGTCTTTAATTAATTGCATAACTGGATTAAAAAAATTAGCTAAAATTTCCTCAACACCTGGAAAAACATCACTTATCAATCATTTTTTAATTAATAACAAATGGTATTTAGTTGATCTTCCAGGATTTGGATTTGCAAAAAGATCTAAAAAAGAAATTAAAGAAATTGAAAATATTATTTCTGATTACTTTTTAAACAGGAATAATATAACACAAACTTATTTTTTAATAGATATAAGGTTAGAACCCCAAAAAATTGATCTTGAATTTATGCAATGGCTTTCAAATAATAATATTTTTTTTAAAATTATATTTACCAAATCTGACAAACTTACAAAAACTCAACTTGAAGATAACCCTCAACTATATTTAGAAAAACTTTTTAAATATTTAAGAATCCAACCTGAATATTTTGTCAGTTCATCTAAATCAAAAACAGGAAAAGAATTAATCTTAAGCGATATGCTTTCCCAAGCAATAAATTAGTTTTTGTTCAGATTTAGATTTTTAGCAAAATAATCACAAAATTGTTTAAATGCACCGGTCATTTTTTCATTATCAGTTGATCTTAAAAATGTATCACTCATACTCACAAGAGTTTGATGAAAAAAGACATTCATCTGATCTATTGGCATATCTTTAGTCCATAAATCAATCTTTAATGTTTCTTGTGCTTCATGATCCCAAACTGAAAGAAACACAGCTTTTGATTCTTTATTTTTAATCCCTCCATCGTTAGCCGACCAATTAATTTTTTCAGGTATCTTATTATCATCTAATTCAATGTCAAAAGAAATTTGAGTTTTTTTCATTTTTTTGATGGTTTATATTTTGAATTTTTAAAGATAGTATAATGATCAAGATTAATTAACTCCTCAAGATTTATATTATTTTTTTTTACATATGAACTTACAATTTTATAACCTAACCAACCACCAATATTTCCAGGAGATAACATGTCAATATCTAAGTTGAATTTTGAATAAGGAGTTAATGATAAAAATCTAGACCTTAATTCAATATCAGTATTATAAAACAATTCGTTTTGAATAAAATATGTCCATATTTCTAACTCATTAAGATTTGCCCACTTAATTTTTTTTTCTGTAGAATTAAAAATTATTGTGTCATTTTCATAAGGATTAAGTATTTTATTTATATAATAAACTTTTCCTTTGTAAATCATTTCAGAAAGCAAAGTTCTATCCTCATTTTTTTTTACATAACTTTTAGATATTTCGTGAGCTATATCATTAAAAATTTGAGATTTATCCATTTTTTTAGAAATATACTTTGGTAAATAGGGGTAATAATTACTACCATAATAGTAGTTCAAAGACACCAAAACCATAGAATCAGTATATAATATTTTATCATTATAATCACCTAAAGAAATTAATGAAATTAACTTTGGTCTTTGAAAAGAATTAAAATTTTTTTTGGCATTCTTGAAGATCAATTTAAGCTTTGGAGAATTAAATTGAAAATCGTCGAAAACCTCAAGAGATTTTTTGTAAATATCAATCTCTGTAGAGTCATTTTTTTTTTCTAGCCAAATTGATTTTGAAAATTGGTTTGGAAAAAGAAATGGATATTTGTTTATTATAGAATCTAAGTTCTTATCATCAGATTCATAAAATTCTTTTTCAAACCTGATTACTTCAACATCTTCAGAATTATCTACTTTATCACATCTATTAAATAAAAAAACATATAAAACTAGTACTATAAATTTATTATAATCCATTAATTTTGAATTTGGAAATTAATCACAAACTTAAAATAAAGTCTAAACATCTTATTAATGAAGTATGATTTAATTATCGAGAAAATAAACTTTTGGCTGATTGAATATCTCAAAAAATCAAAATGCAATGGATTCGTTATTGGAGTATCTGGTGGAATTGATTCTGCTTTAACCTCAACCTTGTGCGCAAGAACAGGTTATCCAACATTGTGCATCGACATGCCAATATTTCAAAGTAAAAACGAAATAAATAGAGCAAAAAGACATATTGAGTGGCTTAAAAAAAACTTTAATAATGTATCCCATATTAGTATAAATTTAAACAACACATTTGAATCCTTTAAGTCCTCCGTTGAAAATACAGAAAATCCAAATAACAACTTATCCTTAGCTAATTCAAGATCTAGATTAAGAATGACAACACTATATTATTTTTCTGGAATTCACAATTATTTAGTTGTTGGAACAGGAAATAAAGTTGAAGACTTTGGAGTAGGTTTTTATACCAAATATGGTGATGGTGGAGTGGACATAAGTCCAATTGCTGATTTAACCAAAACTAATGTTTTTGAAATTGCCTCAAAACTTAACATTATTCACGAAATTTTAATAGCAAAACCTACAGACGGACTATGGGATGATGGAAGAACTGATGAAGATCAGATTGGTGCGACTTACAGTGAACTTGAGTGGGCTATGATTCAAAAAGACGATAATAAAAAACCTGATGACTTTACAGGCAGAAACAAAAAAGTCCTAGAAATTCTTTTGAAATTTAATTCACAAAATTCTCACAAAATGGATCCAATTCCAATATTCAAAGTTCCGAAAAATTTAAAATAGATTATAAAACTCTATTTAACTTTTTATAAAGCAAAGACTTTAATTTGTGATATTCGTTTATTTCCTCTAAAATTTTATCATTATTTTTATTTACTTTTATTTCATCTCTCAAATCGTTTACTTTCTTATTAATCAAATATGTTCTCAAACTAAGGATTGTTTCAGAAACTAATTGACTAACTGATTGGCTTTTATTTTTAACAAAAATATTTTTTCCAACCCAGTCATGCAATTCATATTGTTCTTCGTTCATTAAAATTCCAGTTACACTATTAGCTAGTTCATCATCTAATTTATTTAGAAAAACTTCTAAAACAAGTTTTCCATTATCTTGAAATTCTGAAATAATTTTTTCATAAATTATTTTAAATGATTCATTTGTAAATTCGATTTCATCTTCTTGTAAATCCAGAAAGATTTTCTCATAAACTAATGATTTTACGACAGTAGGCTCAAAAATAACATTACCTTCTTTATCATTTTTAATAATTAACTCTTCGAAATGTTCGGTTTTTTCACCATAAAGCATTAGGATTTCAATAATTTTTTTTTCAAGTTCAAATAAAAGATCTAAATCTTTATTTGAGACTATTTTATGGACTTTTGAAATTCTTTTTTTAGAAATAGAGTGAATTTCATTTTTTGTTTTTTGTGCTAAAGCATTAAAAAGAACATCTTCAGAAACGTCCATTATTGTAGAGCAATGTTTTACATATATTTCTTGTTTAATCCTATCTGGAATTCTTGCAATTGAATTGATAATCTCATTAACTGTATTAGATTTTAATATTGGATCCTCTTTTGAGGTTTGAGCTAAAATAGAAGCTTTGTATTGAATGAAATCTTTAGAATTTTTTTCTAAATAACCAATTATTTCTTCTTGAGATTTGCCGCGACAATAACTGTCTGGGTCCTCACCAATAGGAAAAGAACATATTTTAACATTTAAACCTGCCGAAAGTATGATATCAACTCCTCTTAAGGTTGCATCAACTCCGGCTTTATCTCCATCAAATAACATTGTTATGTTTGAAGTCAATCTTCTAATTAATGTAATTTGATCAATGGTTAATGCCGTCCCTGAAGATGACACAACATTTTTAATTCCCTTTTGATGTAGTTGAATCACGTCTGTATATCCTTCAACTATGTAACAATTATCGTGCTTTGCTATATCTTGCTTGGCGTAATATATCCCATATAATATTTTGCTTTTGTTGTATATAAGACTTTCTGGCGAATTTAAATACTTAGAGATTTTTAATTGATTATTTAAGATTCTTGCCCCAAAACCAAGAACTCTCCCAGACATACTGTGAATCGGAAAAATAACTCTTCCTTTAAATCTATCAAACGGTTTCTCATTCTTAAAAATTGATAAACCAGATTTTTCTAAAAAAACTGGATCGTATCCATTTTTAATAGCATTTTTAGAAAAATAATCTACATCTTCGGGTAAATAACCTAGATCGTAACTAAAAATTGTTTCGTCATTAAATCCTCTTTCTTTAAAATATGAAAGACCAATAGATTTCCCTTCACTAGAATTTATTAAAGTATCTTTAAAAAAAGTTTTTGCATATTCCGAAACTATAAATAAACTTTCTTTTTCTGATGATTTTTCTATTTCAAAAGAACTTAATTTAGTTTCTTCAACTTCAATATTATATTTCCTAGCAAGATATTTGATTGCTTCAGGGTAAGTAAAATGCTCATGTTCCATCAAAAATGCAACAGTATTTCCTCCTTTACCACTACTAAAATCTTTCCATATTTGTTTTACTGGGGAAACTACAAAGCTAGGAGTCTTTTCATTTGAAAAAGGACTTAGTCCTTTAAAATTAGAACCTGATTTTTTTAATTGAACAAATTCTCCAATAACTTCTTCAACTCTAGACTGTTCAAATACTTTATCAATGGTCTCTTTAGAAATCATTTTTTTTATTTTTAAAATAATTAAAATTATTATTTAAATCAATAATCTCTTTTAATTACATATTTAATCAATTTTTTTAAACTCTCCTTATATTTATTATCCTTAAAACTATTTAGATCATTAAGAGCATACTTATAAAATTTTTTGATTTGATTTTTAGTGTAATCAATTCCTCCAATTTCTTTCACATACTCAATAACTCTATCCAATTCTTTTTTTTCTCCACTTTTTACAGAATTTATTAACCATTTTCTTTTAGGTTCAGATGAGTTATTTAATGCGTATATAAGCGGAAGAGTTAATTTTTTTTCTCTTAGGTCAATACCTGTTGGTTTTCCAATTTTCTTTTTCCCATAATCAAATAAATCGTCTTTTAATTGAAATGCTATTCCTATTTTTTTTCCTAATTGCTCTAACATTTGGATTTCTTTAGTTGAACCATTAGAGGAGGTAGCACCCAATGCACAACAAGAAGATATTAGAGAGGCAGTTTTTTTTGTTATTATTTCGTAATATGTCTTTTCATCAATATCCAATCTTCTCGCCTTCTCTATTTGTAACAATTCACCTTGACTCATATCCTTTACTGATTTTGAAATTATTTTCAACAAATCAAAATCATCATTATCAATACAAAGCAACATCCCTTTTGAAAGTAAAAAATCTCCAACCAATACAGCAATTTTATTTTTCCATAAAGCATTAATAGAAAAAAAACCTCTTCGTTTACTACTTGAATCTACAATATCATCGTGTATAAGTGTAGCTGTATGAATAAGCTCAATAATTGATGCAGCTCTGTAAACTTTTTCGGAGACTTTGGTTTGATTTGAAATCATTTTAGCAGTTAAAAAAACAAGCATTGGTCTCATTTGTTTTCCTTTTCTTTGAACAACATAATGAGTAATTCTATTTAATAAAGGAACTTCAGAAATCATTAACTCTGAGAACTTTTCTTCAAAAAGATCCATTTCTTTTTTTATAGGAGATTTTATTTGTTCTATAATCTTCATCTGTATCACTTAATCTTGTTAGCTAATTGCCCACATGCAGCATCAATATCTTTTCCTCTTGATTTTCTGACAGTTACAGGAATTTTATTTTTTTCCAGCTTTTTAATGTATTTGTTAATATTGTCTCTACTAGCTGAATTATATATACTATTATCAGTTTTATTATATTCAATAATATTTACTTTTGAGGGAGAGATTTTACAAAACTTAATAAGTGCATCAAGATGTTCATCATCATCATTTATCCCTTTCCAAACAATGTACTCATATGTTATGATTTTTTTTGTTTTATCATACCAATAACTTACAGCATCCTTTAATTCTTGTAGTGGAAATTTTTTAGTAAAAGGCATAATTTTGTTTCTAGTACTTTCGATAGCTGAATGAAGTGAAATCGCTAAATTAAACTTAACATTATCGTCCGCCATTTTTTTTATCATTTTAGAAATTCCTGAAGTGGATACAGTAATTCGTTTTGGAGACATCCCAAGACCTTGATCACTTGTAATTTTTTCAATACCGTCTAAAATATTGGAATAATTTAAAAGAGGTTCACCCATTCCCATAAAAACAATATTAGATAAAGGCCTACCATGAAAATTTAAACTCTGAGAATTTATTGCAACAACTTGATCATATATTTCATCAGAATTTAAGTTTCTAATTCTATCCATTTTAGAAGTAGCGCAAAATTCACAATCTAAACTACATCCCACTTGACTTGAAACACAAGCAGTTATTCTGTTTTCAGAGGGTATAAGAACGGACTCTACTATTAAATTATCATATAATTTAATGGCATTTTTTATAGTTCCATCTTTACTTTTTTGAAACTTATCAACTTTAATATTGTTTATTACAAATTCATTTTTCAATAATTCTCTTAATTCAATAGAAATATTAGTCATTTCATTGAAGGAATAACATGATTTTTTCCATAGCCATTCATAAACTTGTTTGGCTCTATATGCTGGATATTTATTTTTTAGAAAAAAAAAAGTTAATTCATCGAGAGACAAAGACCGAATATCATTCTTTTTTCTCATTTTTAAAATTAAATAATTAACATAGCATCTCCATATGAATTGAAATTATATTTCTCTTTAATGGCTATTTCGTACGCAGATTTTATAAAATCAGGACCAGCAAATGCTGAAGCCATCATTAATAGAGTTGATTTTGGAGTATGAAAATTAGTAATCATGGAATTAGCTATTCTAAAATCGTAAGGAGGAAAAATGAATTTGTGTGTCCAACCATTAAAAGGATTAAGAGTATTAAAAGACGAAACAGATGATTCTAACCCTCTCATTGAAGTTGTTCCAACAGCACATATTCTTTTTTTATTCAACTTTGCTTTGTTTATAATATCACATGCATTCTGTTCAATAATTAATTCCTCAGAATCCATTTTATGCTTGGATAAATCTTCAACTTCTACAGGATTAAATGTACCTAATCCTACGTGCAATGTTAGTTCAGCTATATTTACTCCATTTATTTCTAATCGTTTTAAAAGATGTTTTGAAAAATGCATTCCAGCGGTTGGTGCTGCAACAGCTCCTTCGTGTTTTGCAAAAATTGTTTGATATCTCTCTCGATCAAAACTTTCTTCCTCTCTTTTAATGTATTTTGGAAGAGGAGTTTGACCTAAATCAAACAAGGCTTTTCTAAAATCATCATAAGATCCATCATATAAAAACCTAAGTGTTCTTCCTCTTGAAGTAGTATTATCAATAACCTCTGCAACCAAATTATCATCATTCCCAAAATATAATTTATTTCCTATTCTAATTTTTCTAGCTGGATCTACTAATACATCCCATAGTCTTTGATCGTCACTTAGCTCTCGAAGTAAAAAAACTTCAATTCTTGCTCCAGTTTTTTCTTTATTTCCAATTAATCTGGCAGGAAAAACCTTAGTGTTGTTAAAAACAAAAGCATCCCCTTCATCAAAATAATTCACAACATCTTTGAAAATTTTGTGTTCAATTAATTGATTTTTTCTGTTCAAAACCATTAATCTTGATTCGTCTCTATTTTCAGATGGATATTGAGAAATTCTGTCTTTTGGAAGTTCAAAATTAAATTGCGATAGTTTCATATAATTATTTAAAAGTCGCAAATATACATTTATCGATACCCCTGTGTCAAGTTAAATATCAAATAATTAAACTATTTTCTAAAGATTTGAAAATTTAATGCGCTTAAATCAGACCAAAAGTTTTTATAGGATTTAGTAACAACTTCAGGATTTTCTATATAAATTGGAACTAACAGTGAAAGAGGAGCAAAAGCCATTGCCATTCTGTGATCATTATAAGTTTTAATTGATATATTTTTTTTAATCTCAGAACTTGGATAAAGCTTAAGACTTTCAATTGTAATTTCAATTTTACCTCCAAGTTTCTCTAATTCATTTTTTAGAGCAAATAATCTATCTGTCTCTTTAATTTTTAGAGTATGTAAACCTTTAATATTACAGCCTATTCCTAACCCAAAACAAGTTACAGCTATTGTTTGAGCTATATCAGGATTTTCTTTTAAATCAAGATCTAAATTTATAGGTAATAAATAATCTTCATCTTTTTCTAAAATTATTATATTATCAATAAATTTTGTCTTAACCCCAAGTTTTGAATAGATATCCACAAGTTTTTTGTCTCCTTGTATTGAATTCTTGAAATAACTTCCTATTTCTAAATGACTTTTTTTTGAAAGAGCAACAATGCTATAATAATAAGAGACAGAACTCCAATCGGACTCAACGTTTATAGAAATATCTTTGATTTTTTTACAGGGATGTACTGAAATTGAATTATTTTCAAACTTATTTTTAATTCCCAGTCTTTCTAAAATTGATAAAGTCATTAAAATATAAGGCCTAGATGTAATTTCTCCTTGTAGATTTATAATTAAACCTTTTTCCAACAATGGAGCAATTAATATCAAGGCTGTTATATACTGACTGCTTATTTCAGCATTTAAAAAAACTTCTCCACCCAAAATTTTTTTTCCTTTAATAATTATTGGAGGAAAGCCTATTTTATCCTTGTAAATAATATTGGCTCCTAAATTTATTAAAGCGTCGACCAAAACTCCGATTGGCCTTTGTTTCATTCTTTCAGATCCAGTAATTTCAAACTTGTTGTTTTCTTTGATTGACAATAAAGCAGTTAAAAAACGCATTGCAGTACCTGCATGATGAATATCAATATAATATGATAAATTATCTAAATGTTTTTTTAAAACAATTGAATCATCTGAGTCAGAAAGATTTTCAATATTTAAATTTTGATATATAGATTTAAGAACTAACAATCTGTTAGATTCACTTTTTGAGCCAGATATTTTAAATGACCTTGAAAAAAATGAATTATCGTGTTTTAATAACAAACTACTCATTAACTAGCTAAGCTTAGGATTGTTTTTATGTCTAAAACTATCTCTTTTGGATTTTAACTCGAGTTTTTTATTAAATGATTCATCTAAATCTAATCCAGTTTGATTAGCTAAACAAAAAACAACAAAAAGAACATCTGAAAGCTCTTCTCCTAAATCTGCTTTTTTGTCAGATTCTTTTTCAGATTGTTCCCCATATCTTCTCGAAATAATTCTCGCTACTTCACCAACTTCTTCTGTGAGTTGAGCCATATTGGTCATAGGATCGAAATATCTGACTCCGTGATTATTAATCCAATCATCTACCTTACTTTGAATTTTTTTTAATTCCATTTCTTTAATATTAATTAGATAATTTGTAAGAAATTACTAAATCAAATAGTAAAATTAAGTTATTAAGATAAGAATATAAACTTAAAATTTATTAATAAATTATTGAATATCCAATTGGATTTAATCAAGATTATTTTAAATATTAGAACATAAATTATTGAATTAATAAGAAGACCAAGAGAAGCATAGCATTCCAGGAGCTGAGTGACCTGGGTTCGGACAATCAGACTTTTTGTAACTAGAACAGCTTGCACAATCTGAAAGCTTTGAAAAAGCTTTTTTAATAGAATGGTCTCTACATACATTGTTTATCTCAACTGAAAGATCATGCTTTGAACATTTTAAAGAATCAACTAAATTCTTACAAGTAAGACAACTATTTACAGATTCAATCATAATTTATATTTTACATAAATCTAAAATGATTTACGTTTAGAATGAATTTAAATTAGTTTTTATTGATTTAAAGTGAAAAAATTTGAGCAAGTAGAGTCAAATTCTAGTAAATCTTTATTATCAAAATTTAGATATATTTTTTTGTTTTTTTTGATTGGATAATCATTGTAAAAGGTCCATGTTTCACCATTTACTTTAGCGCTAATTTTATATTCTTTTCCAGCAAATAAACATTTCTCAACTTCACCTTCAAAATCAGAAAAATCTGTAACCATAATTTTTTCAGGTCTTAAATAATATATCTTATTTTTAATATTAACTTGATTCAAATCCCCTAAAATCTTTGCGCAATAACAGTTAATAGGATTACAATACATACTCACTGGATTATCATATTGCTGAAGAATACCTGCCTTGAATATTAAAATTTTATCAGAAATATTAAATGTATCCCTGATATCATGAGTAACTAAAATAGTAGTAGTTTGAGTTTCTTTTACAATTTTATGAATTTCTTCCTGAATACTTAATTTAATGCTAAAATCTAAGTTACTAAATGGTTCATCAAGTAATAAAAGATCTGGCTCTCTAACTAAAGCTCTAGCCAAACAAGCTCGTTGCTGTTCACCTCCAGAAAGTTGATCCGGATACCTGTTGCTCAAATTTTGTAGATTTGTTAAGCTGAGGATGTAATCGATCTTAGATAAAAACCTTTTCTCTAGGTTGATTTTTATATTCTCTATAATGTTTAGATGAGGAAAAAGTGGGTAATCTTGAAAAACAAACCCAATTTTTCTTTCGTTTGGAGTTACAAAAGTATTTTGATCATCTAAAATTTTTCCATTTAACTCTATTGAACCAGAATTGATTTTTTCTAAACCAGCTAAACATTTTAAAAAAGTAGTTTTACCAGAACCACTTTCACCAATAAAAGAAACAATATCACCTTCTTTAACAGAAAAATTTAAATCTCTGATTAAATGCTCATCTTGGCTGTAATATTTTTTTAAATTGTTAACTTTTAAAAACATCAATCTGATTATTTACAATTTTTTTCAAAAATATTAACAATACAACTCCCATCATAACAATAATTAAAGAATAAATTGAAGATTTAGGAATCATTTCCTCAACAGCGTATTCATAGGTTTGTACTGCAAGAGTATCAAAATTAAAAGGTCTCAATATCAATGTTATTGGTAACTCTTTTAAAATATCAACAAATGTTATTAAAAAAGCTATAGCAATAGCAGATTTATTTATTGGAAAATGTATCGATTTAAATAATTTTAATGAACCCATACCTAAATTTACTGCAGTATCGTCAAATGAGCTTGGATGTTTTTCAAAACTGGACTTTAATGGAGAAATTCCTACAGCCATATATCTTATTACATAAGCATATATCAAGACAAAAAAAGATCCAATTAAAATTTCTGATTTAAAAGGAGTTGAAGAAAATAATATTATTAAAGACAAACCAATAACTGCACCTGGCAGAGCATAGGATAATGATATAGCCTCGTTAAAAATTGTCAATATTTTATTTTTAACTATTCTTCTTAAAAATTGAAAATACACAGATATTGAAATAATTATAAATGTTGCAATTAAAGAAACTAAAATTGTATTTTTAGATAAATTAAAGACTTCAACAAATTCTATTCTTTCGAATTCATAAATAACGTTTTCTGAAATAAATAATATTGGAATTACAAAGCCAAAAATAATTGGCATTAAACAAAAAAAATGAATTAATAATTTATTTTTAATATTAGGAATTTCCTCTTTAAAATTTTTCGTATTTGGCTTATAACTGTAATTGTATTTTGAATTAATAAACCTTTCTAAAACAAAAAATATCAAAACTGTAAAAAATAAAAAAACAGCGAGAAGAGATGCAGTTTCTACATCTTGCATGGAATACCATGATCTAAAAATGCCACTTGTAAATGTATTAACTCCAAAGTATTTTACGGCACCATATTCATTAAGAACTTCCATTACAACCAAAAAAAGACCAGAAAAAATTGAGACTCTTGAAAGGGGTATAACAATTTTAAAAAATGTTTTTGATTTTGACATTCCTAAACTTTTTGACAATTCAATATAGTTTGATCCAATAAGTGAAAAAGAGAGTCTACAAGCTGTATAAATGTAAGGGTACAAAGCTAAAGCCATTATAATACCTAAAACTTCAATTTGAAGATAATCTTGATTTAGTAGTTCTGAAAAATTTGAAAAATACTTTCTTGCATAACTTTGAATTGGTCCTGTGAAACTTAAAATATCACTGTAAGTAAATGCCATGATGTATACCGGGATAGCGAGAGGAAGATAAAGTAGAAAATCATAGATATTTTTACCAGTAAATTTATATGAACTCACAAACCAAGCGGGTATTAATCCAAATAATAGGGAAAAAAAAGATGTTATCATTACAAGATATACAGTATTGAATGAATAATCGTATAGTAGATTATCCCATAAATATTTAAAATTTGAACCATCAATGTTTATAGTATTAACTATTAAAGTTAGTATTGGTAAAATGATAATTATAGAAAGAAGAACTGTAAATAATATTAACTTTCTATTGTTTGAATAATATTTTTTCTTTACTTCCAACCTGTTTTATCAAAAATACGAATTGCTTCATTTCTCTTAATTCCAAGCATGTTCAAGTCTAAAGGATCTTTTTTAAACTCTCCCCATTTTTGAACAATTTCATCTGGTTTTACAGACGGATTCACAGAATATTCATAACTATTATTGACATAAGTCTTCTGTGCACTTAAACTTGTTAAATACTTTATTAATTTAATGGCATTCACTTTATTAGGAGCATTTTTTGTGATTGCTATTCCTGAGACATTTATGTGTGCTCCTCTTTCATTTTCTCCTTGATTAGGAAAAAAAACAGAAACTGATTTGCCAGCATTAATTTCTTCTTCTTTTTCGGAAGATAAAAGCAATCCAATATAGTAGGAATTAACAATTGCTATATCCCCTTGTCCAGCTGCAATTGCTTTTACTTGGTCTCTATCGCTTCCCTTTGGATCTCTGGCAAAATTAGAAACTACTGCTTCCGACCATTTTGAGGTTTCTTCTAAACCTATATTAGCTATAAGTGAAGACATCAAAGCCTGATTATATGCATTTGATGAGGATCTAACCAATAATCTATTTTTCCATTTTTCGTTTGCTAAATCTTCATAAGTAGATAATTCGTTTTTATTTACTCTTTCATTACTATATACAATTACTCGAGATCTATAAGTCAATGGAACCCAATACTTATTTACGTCCAATAAATTAGGATCAATATTATTAAAAATAGAATCATCATTTATTTTTTGAAACAAACCCAAGTCGGTACCTTGCCATAATTTACCAACATCAACAGTAATGAATAGGTCTGCAGGTGAATTTTCACCTTCATTAATCATTCTTTGAATTAATTCATCAGCATTAGCCTTTGTTACATTAACTTTTATTCCAGTTAATTCTTCAAATTTCTTGTATTGGATTTCATCAACTTTATAATGTCTTTGACTATAAATATTAATTTCATTTAATCTTTTATTATCAGAAGAACAACTAGTTAAAAACAAAGCGACAAAAAAACAAATAAATAATCTCATTTTGAAAAAATTGGATTGACGAAATTAAATCATTTTTATTTGAAAAAAAAATTATATTTATTTAGACTAATTTTAAATAATATAATATATTTGTGATTTATTAATCTTTTATTTAGAATGAATCTAAATAGCATGAAAGAAATTACGTACATAATTCCTCTTTTTATTGTTTTTGTGTTGAATTCTCAAAATAAAGAGAAATCTAATTATAGTAATCGGGAAAATGAATTTATTAAAGATTCTATAACTGCTCTGGACGAAGTAATTATAAAATCTAATACAATACTTGGAAATAAATTTGTAGCAAAAAATAGAACAGGAGCTGCCTACTATTTATCAACAGATGATCTAGCAAAATTTAATTACACCGATATTAATAGAGCATTAAATAAAATTTCAGGAATTAATTTTTACGAGGAAGATGGTTTTGGATTACGTCCAAATATTAGCATAAGAGGAACTTCACCAGAGAGAAGTTCAAAAATAGCAATCATGGAAGATGGTGTTTTAATTTCACCTGCACCTTACAGTGCATCATCAGCGTATTATTTCCCATCAATCTCGAGAATGCAAGCTGTTGAAGTTTTAAAAGGGAGTAGTCAAATTCAATATGGACCCTATACAACTGGTGGAGCGATAAATTTTGTTTCAACAGAGATACCAGAATCATTAACTGGAAAAATATCAACCAGTTTTGGAAGTTTTAGTACTGGTCAAGCACACCTTACATTAGGCGATAGCTTTAATAATTTTGGATACATGATTGAATATTTAAATTTTAATTCTGATGGATTTAAATCTTTAGGAAATAATTTAAATACTGGTTTTGATATAAACGAAATAACATCGAAAATTAAATATAAAACTTCTGAAAAATTAAACACTAAACAAAGTTTAGAACTAAAATTTCATAGTTACGATGAAATATCAAATGAAACTTATTTAGGTTTAACTGAAAACGATTTTAAAATAAATCCTTTTCAAAGATATCTGGGATCTGTGAAAGATAAAATGGATGCTAAACATATACAATTTTTAATTACTCATGAATTAAATTTTAATGAAAGATTTAAAATTGCAACTAATGCATATCACAATGGTTTTAAAAGAAATTGGTACAAATTGAATGATGTTGATTTTGAAGGAAGTTCACAAAAAATTTCAAAAATCATTTCTAATCCTGAAAATTACTCTGGACACTATTTGATATTGAAAGGACTCTCAAATTCAGAAAATGCTTTAAAAATAAAAGCCAATAATAGAGAATACATTTCAAAAGGAATTCAGACTAAAATCGACCATCATTGGTATGGAGATAACAACTCGTTTAATGATATTGAAATTGGAATAAGAGTTCACTACGATGAAGAAGACAGGTTTGAATGGGAAGATACTTATTCAATGACTAATGGGGAGATGTCTTTAAATACTTATGGAGAAAAAGGTTCACGTGGCAATAGAATAAGCTATGCAAATTCTTTTGCTTCATACATAATGTATAAATACAAGATCAAAGGATTTACTGTTTCACCTGGTTTAAGGTACGAATCGATATTATTAGGTAGAGATGATTTTGGAAAAAACAATTCTGAAAGAATTTTAATTGATCGTTTTTCCAGTAAAAACAAAGTATCTATACTTATACCTGGAATTGGAATTAATTATACCTTTAATAATAAATTTTCAATATTTGGAGGCATACATAAAGGATATTCACCTCCAGGCAGCTCAGTTGGTCAAAAGGCTGAGGAGAGTGTAAATTTAGAATTGGGAGGACGATTTTCAATACACAAGTTAAATGCTGAAATTATTGCGTATCAAAATGATTATAACAACTTACTAGGAAATGATCTTGCAGCAACTGGAGGTTTTGGAGAACTTGATTCATTTAATGCTGGAAATGCTTTGGTTAATGGATTAGAAATATTATTGACATCAGATATTGTTGAAAATAAAAAAATTTCTGTTCCATTTTCATTTTCATATACTCTAACTAATGCAAAATTCTTAACTGATTTTGGAAGTAATCAAGAAATTTGGGGAGAAGTAAGCAATGGAGATAGAATTCCATACATTCCACAGCATCAATTGAATTCAAATATTGGTATTAAAACAAATAAATTTGAGATTAATTTTAATGGAAATTATAACGGAGAATTCTCAACTATAGCTAATGGATCAATTAAAATTCCATCCTATTTTATATTTGATGTTTCTTTTAAATTCAAAGCTAGACATGGTATAACATACACATCCAAAATAATCAATTTATTTGACAAAAATTACGCCGTTTCTAGAGCACCTGCTGGATTAAGACCAGGTCATCCTTTTGGAATTTATGTTGGATTTGATTTCCTGTTATAAATAATAATGGGTTATCTTTTAAAATGAGTTAACCATATTTTAAAAAGATTTATTTTTGGAATCCATAAAAATGGTAACTGGTCCATCGTTTTCTATCTTGACTAGCATGTTAGCACCAAAAATTCCAGCAAGTGGTTTTTTATTTAATTTATTTTCCATGTGGGTTAAAAACTGATTGTAAATTTTATTAGCATAATTACTTTTAGCAGCCCTAATGTAAGAGGGTCTATTCCCCTTTTTTATCAGCGCATGTAGTGTAAATTGACTAATTATTAATATTTGACCATCGATATCAATTAATGATTTATTCATAATCTTATCCTTATCATCAAAAATTCTTAACTGAGAAACTTTTTTACAAATCCAATCAATATCGCTAAAATCATCACTGTCCTCAATTCCAATTAACAAAACAATTCCTTGGTTTATTTTAGAAACTATTTTATTTTCTACTTCTACACTTCCACTTTTAACTCTTTGAATAAGCGCTCTCATTAATATGACCTATCTAAAATTATTTTCATCATTATTTAATATACTTAAATAATTCAAGTATCTAGATTCTGAAATTTCATTTGCTTCAAATGCAGATTTTACTGCACAATGAGGTTCATTTGAATGCAAGCAGTTATTAAACTTACAATGAGCACTTAATTTAGAAATTTCAATAAAGAATCCTCCTATCTCATTTTTTTCAATATCTATTAGTCCAAACCCTTTTATGCCAGGACTATCAATTACTTTAGCTCCGTTATTAAAATCAAACATTTCTGCAAAGGTAGTGGTATGCTGTCCCTGTTCGTTTTGTTTTGAAATTATAGAGGTTTTCAAATTCAAGTTTGAATCTAAAGCATTCATCATACTACTTTTGCCAACACCACTATGACCTGTAAATACTGAAACATTATTTTCCATGTATTTTTTAACTTTTTCAATATTAATTTTATTTCTAACTGAAATTTTTAAACATTTATAGCCAATGGATGTATACGTATTGAACAAATTTTCAATATAATTAATATCATCTTTGTCATATGAATCGATTTTATTGAAAAGAATTATTGTATTTATTCCAAAAGATTCAGTTGAAAGAAGAACTCTGTCAATAAAAAGAGATGATGTTACTGGATTTGAAGGAGTGACAAAAAGAAAACAGTAATCGATGTTAGATGCTAAAATATGACTCTGTTTAGAAAGATTAACAGATTTTCTAATAATATAATTCTTTCTGGGCTCAATTTTAGTGATTATCCCTTTCAGTTCTTTTTTATTTATTATTTCAAAAAAAACATAATCACCAACTGCAACAGGATTAGTGCTTTTAATTCCCAAAGAACGAAATTTTCCTTTTATACTGCATTTATAAACCTCACAAGAATCAGTATGAACTTCATACCAATTTCCTGTTGATTTATAAACTAATCCTTTCATTTTATTGTTAACTGTTTATAACTTTATTTTGATTATTAATGGATTCTTGATGAATTGCTTTAAACATTTTTAAAACAAATTCTTCACTTAAACCCTTCTTTTCACCCTCTAAAATCATATTTCCTAAAATTTCATTCCATCTCTTAGTTTGAAGAACAGCAACATTTTTTTTCTTTTTTAATTCACCAATAGAAACAGCAACTTTCATTCTCTTTCCTAAAGTTTCAAGCAAACCTTGATCGATTACATCTATTTGTGTTCTTAGAGTATTTAATTGATTTTTATAATCAGCCTCCTCACTTGTTAAAGTTCTTATTTTTAAGTCATTCATCATTTTTACAAGATCAGATGGCGTTATTTGTTGAGCAGCATCACTCCAAGCATTATCAGGATCTATATGTGTTTCGATCATTAATCCATCAAAATTAAGATCAAGCGCTGTTTGTGAAATGTCTTGTAATATATCACGTCTTCCTGCTATATGTGAGGGATCACAAATTAATGGTAAGTCAGGAAATTTATTTTGAAGCTCAATTGGTAATTGCCATTCTGGATTATTTCTATATTTAGATTTTTCGTAAGTTGAAAATCCTCTATGGATAGCCCCTAGCTTTTTAATATTTGCAGAATATAATCTTTCAATTCCACCTAGCCATAATGAAAGATCAGGATTTACTGGGTTTTTTACCAAAACAATTTTATCAGTTTCATTTAATGCCTCTGCAATTTCTTGAACAATAAACGGGCTCACTGTTGAACGAGCGCCTATCCAAAGTACGTCAATATCATATTCAAGTGCTAATTTAACATGACTAGCATTAGCTACTTCAGTAGCAGTTAAAAGACCTGTTTCTTTTTTTACTTTATCTAACCATTTAAGACCAATTGCACCAACACCCTCAAACATTCCTGGCCGAGTTCTTGGCTTCCAAATTCCAGCTCTGTAAACTGATACATCTGTATCTTTTAAATCATGAGCAATTCTTAATACTTGATCTTCAGTTTCCGCACTACAAGGACCAGCTATCACCAAAGGATGTTTTAAATTAAAATCATCAAGCCAAGTTCTCATTTCTTTTCTATTTTCCATTTTTATTGTTTATTTAATATTTCTGTAATTCGATTCGTATTGTTTAAAACTTTAATTAATTCTTTATCATTTCCATCAATAATTAATTGTTTTAATAAATTTAGATTTGATATATATTCATCAATTGAGGCAGCTAAATTAATTTTATTTTGTAAAAAAATCGGAGTCCAAGTTTTTGGATTACTTTTGGCTAATCTAACTGTCGATTCAAAACCACTTCCAGCTAAATCAAAAATATTATTCTCATTTTTCTCTTTCTCAATAACTGTTTTACCTAGCATGAATGAACTAACATGAGAAAGATGAGAAACATATGCAACATGAATATCGTGAGATTTTGGATCCATATATATTGTTTTCATATTTAGAGCATCAAAAATTTCAAGTGCTAATTTTCCGAGTTTTTTATCAGTTTTTTCAAATTCACATATTATATTAGTCTTTCCTACGTATAGTCCTTTGATAGCAGCTTTGGGTCCTGAAAATTCAGTACCAGCCATTGGATGCGCAGCTAAATAATTAGATCTTTTATTGTGATTTTTTAAGTAATTACATATAGGCTCTTTGGTAGAACCAACATCAAAAACTAAAGTATTATAGCCTATTAGATTAAGAACCTTGTCTATTAAATCAAACATTTTATCTACTGGTACCGATACTAAAATCAAATCCATGTTTTTTAAATCCTTAAAATCAATACTATAATCAATTAATCCAAGTTCAAGAGCTTTATCTAAATTTTTATTAGAAGAATCTATTCCAAAAATTTCTGAATCAGGAAATTTTGTTTTTATATCTATTGCGAATGAGCCTCCCATTAATCCTAAACCAATTATACCTACTTTCATAAATCGATTCTTTTTAGTGATTCAATAATTTTACTTTCATCAATACATAAGGAAAATCTAACATAACCCTCACCATTTGAGCCAAAAATAGTTCCAGGTGCAATAAAAATATTTTTTTCTAATAATAAATTTTCAATAAAACTTTCAGAACTAGGGTTTTTCCCAGGAAGCTTTGCCCATACGAATAAACCCTTAGAATTTTTATTATATGAACAATTTAATTTATCTGCAAGTTTCCAAATTAGTTCTCTTCGTTTGTAGTAAACTTTATTTAAACTTTCAAACCAGCTTTCACTTAAATTTAAAGCTGAAATAGCCCCTTTTTGAATTCCATAAAACATTCCTGAATCCATATTACTTTTTACTTTCAAAACTCTTGAGATATTTAAGTCAGAACCAAGTAACATTCCAACTCTCCAACCTGACATATTAAAAGATTTACTTAGAGAATTTAATTCCATTGCAACTTCTTTTGAGCCATTAACTTTTAATATGCTTACAAAATCTTTATTTAAAATAAAACTGTAGGGGTTATCGTTAACAATTAAAATATTATTTCTTTCAGCAAACTTAATAAGTTCTTCATATTTATTAACACCAACTGATGCTCCTGTAGGCATATGAGGATAGTTTACCCACATTAATTTAACTTTTGAAAGGTCACTCTTTTCTATCTCGATTAAATCTGGAAACCAATTGTTATTTTCATCTAAGTCATAAAATCTTGGCTTTGCCTCTACTAAGTTAGTTACGGAATGATAGGTAGGGTATCCTGGATTTGGAATTAATACTTCATCACCAGAATTTAAAAAAGCAAGAGAAATATGCATAATTCCCTCTTTTGAACCCATTAATGGTAGTACTTCCTTTTCTGAATTTAACTCAACTTTAAAATAATTTTTATAAAAATTTGATATTGATTTTCTAAATTCTGGTAGTCCCTGATAACTTTGATATTTATGAGAATTTGAATCTGATAAACTATTTTTTATTTGAGAAATTACATTATTTGAAGGAAATAAATCTGGGCTACCAATACCCATATTGATAATGGGATATCCAGATTTTATCATTTCAGAAACTTCTCTTAACTTTTTAGAGAAATAATATTCTTCTACAGTGTTTAATCTATTCGAATGTATAATCATTTCATTTTATTTTTATAAACTCCTAAAATTTTAAAGGACTCTGCTTGATTTTTTATAATATTAACAGCATTATTAAAATCATCTAAAGAAATAAAAGTTGTATCAACAAAAAAAGAGTATTTCCAAGGTATTTCAATAATTGGAAGCGACTGAATTTTAGTAAGATTTAAATTATATTGTTTTAAAATATTTAAAACTGCAGCTAAGCTACCTGTCTCATGACTTAAAGAAAATTTTAGTGAAGCTTTGTTCAACATCTCTCCCTTTTCAATTTTATTTTTAGAAACAATAACAAATCGAGTTTGGTTTTTTTTGATTGTTTGAATGTTCTTGGAAACAATATCTAAACCATACATTTTGGCAGCTTGAATACTTGCTATAGCAGCAGTATCTTTAATTTTATTTTTAGAAATTAATTTAGCAACTCCAGCAGTATCCTTTTCCTCTACCAATGTAATATGTGGGTGTTTTATAAAGAAATCTTTACATTGAAGTAATGCCATAGGGTGAGAGGAAACATATTTTATATCTTTAATTTTTGATCCTGGAAGGACCATAAGTTGGTGGTTAATATTAATAAAATATTCACCAACTATATTTAAGTTAAAAGAATCAATTAATGCATAATTTGGAATAATAGATCCAGCTATTGAATTTTCAATTGCCATGACTCCAAATTCAGACTTCCCTTTGCTAACGGATAATGCGAGATCATCAAAAGATAAAAATTCATTTAAGAAGAAAGACTTTCCAAAATAATCTTTTGCAACCTGATCGTGATAAGATCCCTTTATACCCTGAATACCAACTGTTTTCATATTTATTTAAAAAAAAAGTCCTGATTTTATCAGGACTCATTAAAATATATTTTTTGATTATTAAATATAAAAAAGTCCTGATTTTTCTTCATAATAGAAGGAAAAATAAAACTTTTGATAAAAATAATTACGATTCATAAAATTTAATTTGTAAATGTAATATTAGTTAAGATAAAAACAAAAAAAGGAGATTGATAAATTAAAAATTAGAATCTAAAACTTTTTCTCTTTTAAAAACTGTGCTTAAAAGTTTGTTGATTTGATCAAATTCAATTAAAAATGCATCATGACCATGAACAGATCTTATTGTTTTAAAAAATATGTTATCCTTAATTCTACAAGCTTTATAAAACGTGTCTCTATTTTGACAATCTGTAAAAAACAAGTCAGAATCAACTGAGACAATAAATATGTTACCTTTTATATTTGCAATAATATCTTCAAAATTAATTTTTCCTCCTTGTGTAATATCAATGGTTGAAAGCAAATGGTTCATCAATTTATAAGAACTCAATTGAAACCTTTTTTGTAATTTTTTTCCATGATAGAGTAGCCAACTTTCTACATTAAAAATTTTGGTGTCCTCATTTACAGATCTATCAAATTTTTTTTGAAAAGATAAAGGTGATCTGTAACACAACATTGCATGAATTCTTGCATCATGGACTGGATTTGATGAATTATTTAAAATTTGTTTTTGTAATCGAGTATTAGCAAGTAACCAGTCACTAGATTTCCAATCTGAGGCAATAGGAATATAATTTTCAGAAATGTTTGGTGATATTGATGCAATTTCCCATACTAAGCCTCCGCCAATAGAACCACCAATAATAGCATACAGTTTTTTAATTTTTAACTTTTCAAGTCCAATTATAAATATTTTTGCTATATCTCTAAGAATCAAATTTTCATAATTGTCAATTAATTTTCCATAGTAACCATTTCCTGGAAAGTTAAAAGCTAAAACAGTATAATTGTTGGTATCTATTAATTTTTTGTCACCAACAATTGAATTCCACCAACCTTTACTTCCACTTACAGATGAGTTTCCTGTAAGGGCATGATTAATTAAAACAATTGGACTCTCCCCTAATGGTTGTCCAAACAATTCATAAGTAAGCTCAATATCAAAAGTAGTACCATCAAAAGAAATATAATTTTCAATATTGAGCTTATTTACATTTATCATAGAAATTATGCTAAAACTTTTGAATCTATTTTAGAAAAAGCTAACTCTAAATCTTGTTTTAAATCTTCAATATCTTCAAGCCCTACAGAAAGCCTAATTAAATCACTGGTAACACCTGTTAGTACTTGTTCTTCAACGCTTAACTGTTGATGTGTGGTGCTTGCAGGGTGAATTATTAAAGATTTTGTGTCTCCAATATTAGCTAAAAGAGAAAAAACTTTAGTTTTATCTGCTATGGTTTTTGCAGATTCAAATCCTCCTTTTACTCCAAAAGTTAAAATACCGCTTTGCCCTTTTGGTAAATATTTTTTTGAAAGAGAGAAATATTCACTAGACTCTAAACCAGGATAATTAACCCATTCAACTTCAGGTCTTTTTTCTAGCCATTGAGCAAGCTCTAAAGCATTAGAACTGTGTTTTTTTATTCTAATATCTAAAGTCTCTAAACCTTGAATTATTTGAAATGCATTAAAAGGACTCAAAGCCCCACCTAAATCTCTAAGTCCTTCAATTCTAACTTTTGCTATAAAAGCAGCTGCACCAAGGGCATCATGATAAACCAATCCATGATATCCAGGAGATGGTTCTGTAAATTCTGGAAACTTACCATTTGACCAATCAAATGTACCTGCATCAATTATAACTCCTCCTAAAGCAGTACCATTTCCATTAATATATTTTGTTAAAGAATGTATAACAATGTTAGCTCCATATTCAATTGGATTTAATAATGCAGGGCTAGCTACAGTATTGTCAACAATAAATGGAACTTTTGATTCTTTTGCATAATATGAAATTCTTTTTAAATCTAAAACATCAAGTTTTGGATTTCCTAAAGATTCAGCAAAAAATACTCTTGTATTTTCTTGAACAGCATCTTTAAAGTTTTGAGGATCAGATGGATCTACGAAAGTTGTTGTTATTCCCAGTCTTGGAAGTGTTACATTCAATAGGTTGAATGTTCCACCATAGAGGCTATTTGAAGCTACAATGTGATCGCCTGATTTTAATAGAACAAGCAGGGCAGTTGAAATAGCTGATGTTCCGGATGCAGTAACAACAGATGCTATTCCACCCTCTAACGCAGCTAGTCGTTGTTCTAAGACATCGTTAGTTGGATTGTTTAATCTAGTGTAAATATATCCTGGTTCAGCTAAAGCAAATAAATTTGCAGCATGATCAGCATTGTTAAAAACATAGGATGTAGATTGATAGATTGGAACTGCTCTAGTTCCTTGACTTAAACTTGTATCATGCCCGGCATGAAGAGCTTTGGTTGATAATTTTTGTTCACTCATTTTTATATATTTAATGTTTATAATTAAATTTATAATTAGATGTGATTTGACGATAAATAGTTGCTTAGCTACTGCTTTAGCACTTTTTTTAAGAGGTTGCAATCAGTCAAATCGTTCCTCTAACAATAAATTATTTTCAAATATATAATATAAAAATAATTATAACAAAAAAATTATCTAAAATTTACAGAAATCCCTGCTGAAAGTGTATTATATTTTTGAAAAGTAAAATCAGCGAAGGCACTAAATACCAAAAATTTAAATCTTGCTCCAATTGTTGTTCTATACCCAGAAGCATTAAAATTCATATCAATTGGATCAATCAATGATTTATTTATTGGAATTCCAGAATTTGAATTGTATTCCAAATCGTAATTTCCAAGTAATTTAAATGAAGAACTACCGCCTGAATATCCAAAAGAGGTATAAAAATCAACTACCAATAAATCAACTGATGCTAATAATAAAAAATTATAATTATTTAAACTAAACTGGGCAACTTGACCAGAACCATTTAAAGAACTAAATGATTGAACATCATAGTCTATATCCATATTTGAATAAGAAGCAAATGCAGATACATTTAAAGGAACTTTATCAATTGGTCCAAAATATTGAAGTAAATTGTGTTTTAATCCAAGTCCTTTTAAAGACATGTCAACTCCGTTTCTATGATATTCTGGACTGTAACGAACAATAAGCTCGGTATCAAATGGAACTCCAACGCCCAATTGTAAAACTGGAGCTGGAATGGCTCCTAGAGGTAATTTACTTTTTATCCCTTTTGGAGATTTAATATTTGAAGTTATTTCAGGATAAATTCCATCAGCAGGTATAGTAATAAATAAATTTTCTTGTCTACTTTCACCTGCAATTGTTGGTAGATTTTCAGCGTCTGTTGAAATATATTCTAAATCTGAGATTCTAAAAAATCTATCAGCAGATGGAACAAAAGAAGTATTTAATCTTAAGGATAAATCTATACCTAATTTTTTATGAACCTTTGCCGTACTATACCATCCAGCATTTGAACTGTATATTGCACCCTTCATCATTGGATCTAAATAGCGTTCAAAAATTTTTTTTGAATCGCTTTCAACTGCTAAAAGGATAGACTCAAAACCAGACTGTGACCAACAAAATAGTGGTAAAAAAAATGAAAGTATTATACTATATTTAAAATTCAACTGTTAATTTTAAACAAATATACGCTGAAAAAAATCTTATTTCTTGCCTTCTTTTCGATCAACCACATTTTTTAATTTCCAGATCCTCCAGCAAAAGATGTTAAATCGTATTTTAATCTAAAAACTGCATATCTTGGTTGGATAATATAGGATCTTGTCTGACTGTAAAGTTGATTAAAACTATCTCTATTTATCGAAGTATCATCAAATATGTTAGTTACACTTATACCAAACTCCCATTTAGATCCATCTTTGTTATAGGATAAATCTGCTTCTGCGGATCTGTATTCATTTAATGTAATATTTTCATCTCTGTAATAATTATAAGAGTAGTCTGCTCTAAAAATAAACCCTTTGCCAAAATATGCATCAATTTGAATAAAAGGAGAGTCTGTATAATAATAGTTTTTGAAATTTCCAGTATCGTACATTCGCTTGTTATAACTGTAGCCAACCTCAATGTTAGGTTTGTCTCTAAAATTTGTAGCTATACTAGCTTTATAACTTTGGGTAAAGTTAACTTGTTCAGTGAGAGTACCATTTACTATATTATTAAAATCACTGAAATTAAAATTCATATTGAATCCAGCTTTAAAATTTTTAAATCTTTTATCAACTCTTCCAGAGGCACTGTAGGTTTCTCTTGGGATATTAGAATTTATAGGAGAGCTAACATTACTTATACCGCTAATTAAAGTTCTACTTTGAATTGAGTTACTTCTTTTTGAATAGTTAAGTCTTGCGTAAACATTAGTGAAATTAAAAATATTGATGCTTTGATAATTAAGATTATAATTGTAAAATTTGGCAGATTCTAGATTTGGATTTCCTTGAAAAAAAGAATTATAATTATTAAAAACATAGCCCTCTGCTAAATTATTTATATCTGTAAATTGATTAGTTGCATTGTACGTAAATCTTAATGATTCAGAGTCTTTAAATTTTACGAATACTCTTATATCGGGTCTAATATCAGTAAATGAATTAGTCTCTGTTCTGGCCAGCTGAGTATTTTTAGATTTGTATGAATTGATTGTAAAACCAGGCTCCATTGTAAAAACACCAGTAATAAATCTGTAATTTAAAGAAAAGTATGCATCATTAAATTTAAAGTCTACATTATTATTTAAAATATCATCGCTAAAAAAAACCTGAGAATTATTGTCTAATATTTGAAAAATGCTTGAATTAAAATTTTGTTTAACATCTGTAATACCAAAGGTGAAATTTAAATTCGATTTTGGGGTCAAAATAAAGTAATAATCTAATTTAGCTTCTAATTTATCAGTTTCAACTATTCTGTTTTGATTAATGTTAAATTTAGACTGATTAGTGTTTAATGGGATTATATTTCTAAAGGGTTGAATATCTCTAATTGCCTTGTAAAATGGGTCTTCAGTCTGTGATAAATGTTGAGCCTCAAAAGAAAAAATATGATCTTCGTTTAGTGTATAATACGCTTTCAATTCTTGATTGATTGAACTAGGTTGATCAGATTTATATAAATTAATTTCATCCAGTTCTATAGTTTGAATTGATGGTTGATTTGAAGAATTACGAAAAGATTCAGAAATCAAATCTGTATTTTCTAAATTCTCTGCAGATTTTATCAATAAATTGTATTCTGTTTGTAGTCTATCGTTAGGATTAAAAGCTGTTGTGAATTTATACAGTTGTTGTTGGTTATCTTGTATAACGTTGTCTTCAGAATTTTGAATATTACCATTAGTATAATTTCTTGAAATTTTTTCTTCGATAATATTTTTAGTTTTAGCTAAAATTGCAAAACCACTAATCTCCCAGCTATCATTAGGCGCATGGCTAAAATTATAAGCTCCAAGTTGTGCATCAATAGATTTTGCTTGGTTATTTTGTAAACCACCTAAATCAGCTCCATCAGTTGATATACTTATAGATGTTCCATTTCTTGCGTTTAAATTACCAAATCCTCCTCCAAATCTGTAAAAATCTCTCCTAGACAGAACAGGTTCACCTATATTATTAGTATTACCTAAAAGACTCATACTAAAATCTTTGGCGTAATAAAATACTTTAGGGGCAGCCAAAATTCTCTTTTCATTACCAACTCCTCCTAAAATTTCACCAAACCAAAATTTATCTTTTCCGCTTTTCAAACTAATATTAATAGCAATATTATCTTCATTATTAGTTACATTTCTTAGCTGACCAACTTCTGTAAAATTTCTTAATACTTCCACCTTACCAACTGCTTTTGCAGGTAAGTTTTGAGTAGCTAATTTAGAATCTCCATCAAAAAAATCCTTTCCTTCGACTGTGATTTTTGTTATTTCTTTGCCCTCGACCTCAACTCTTCCGTCTTCGTTAATTTCAACTCCTGGTAAATTTTTAAGAACATCTGCTAATTTTTTTTCAGTTCCTGTGTTAAAAGAATCTGCATTATAAACTATTGTGTCTCCTTTTATTGTTACAGGCATTTCATAAACAAGTTCAACTTCATCCAAAGCCTCAGCCTGTTCTTCGAGTTCTATGTTTTTTTCAAAATTCTCTGAAATGTTTAAATCAAATACAAACTCAGTAAAACCAATAAAAGAAACTTTTATTTCATAGTCTATATTTTTTTTTAAGGAAAGTCTATAATATCCTGATTCATTAGATATTCCAAAACCATCTAAAATTTTAGATTGCTTTTCTATAGCAATGACATTTGCTCCCGTTAAACTATTTCCATTAATATCTGTAATTTTTCCTTCAAATCTAACTTGAGAATAACTTAATATTGAGAAAAGTAATACAAAAATTAGTTGTAAATTTTTCATTGTTTTTAAAATAAATAGTTGTCAATTAATTTATACGAGCTCGAGAATTACCCCAACCGCCACGACCACCGCCACGATTATATCTTTCTCTCATTTCTTTCATTTTCTCTTCTTGAATAGAGTTAAACTCTGAATTAGAAACAACTTTTCCTTTAGAGGGTTCTTTAATATTTATTTTTTCCTCAGGATTTAAAACAACTTTTTTACACAAGATAGTTGTGTTTCCGTCACTTATTTCCAATATAAGTCCTGGTAATCCACCATACATTGCTGGCCCAGTGGATACTGGAATTTCAGGTGTGAACCAAGCTGTCATAACTACAGTTTTAGTTTTAGGAAGCACAGGATTATTTTCTTCACTGTTATTTTGATTATCTCTTTGTCTTCTACTAAAACTAAAAACATCTTCTTCAACTTCTTTTGTATATGTTGCCTTGTAAGCATTATATATTCCTATTTTCTTACTTTCGCCTGTCATAACCCATTTTGTAGGAGCTATACTATCACTAATTAAAAAGATCTTTCCAAATAATTCTCTTTTATTAACATAAGTTTTCTTCTGAATATCCTTGTAAATATCACCCTGATTTGGCCCTGCAACAAACTGCATCCAATTAAATCCTCCTCCACCTGAATCTCCGGTATCAAGTGTGACTTCTTCTTTAAAATAAGAGGACTTACTATCAAAATCTAGAATGTAATTTTTTTCCAATGCTGTTTTCATTCTAGCTTTTAAGTATTTTTGTCTTTCAGGTGGCATATTTTTCATCCAGTCCATGTTCACACTACTTTTAGACATGTAGTAAGCTTTACCTAAAAAATCTTGAGAATATGATTCAAAGCTCAAGAACATTAAAAAAACAATTATTTTTTTCATAGATTTAATTTAATTTTTTAACTCATTTAATTATATAGACAATAATTAAGCCATAAAGTTTAATATTTGTAAATTTATTATAAATAAAAATTTAAATTAAAATATTTGAAACATGCACATTGCAATTGCTGGGAATATAGGCGCTGGAAAAACGTCGCTTACAGATTTACTTTCAAAAAAATACAAGTTTGATGGACATTATGAAGATGTTCTCAAAAACCCTTATTTAGATGATTTTTATGAGCAAATGGAACGTTGGTCATTTAATCTTCAAATTTATTTTCTAAATAGCAGGTTTCGTCAAATTTTAGATTTCAATAAAGAAGGAAAAAACATAATTCAAGATAGAACAATCTATGAAGATGCCTTTATATTTGCTCCAAATCTTAAAGCTATGGGACTTATGACTAATAGAGATTTTGAAAATTATAAATCCATTTTTAATTTGATGGAATCTTTTGTAAAAGCTCCAGATCTACTTATATATTTGAGAAGTCAAATTCCTAATCTAGTTAATCAAATTCATAAAAGAGGAAGAGATTATGAGAGTTCGATTAGTATTGATTATTTAAGTAGATTGAATGAAAGATACGAAGCTTGGATTCAAACTTACGACAAAGGAAAGCTACTCATTATTGATGTTGATGATTTAGATTTTGTTGAAAACAAAAAAGACCTTCAAACTATTACAGACAAAATCGATAATATTTTAAAAGGTCTTTAGATTTTTATTTATTATTTAAATTATTTTTGACCCATCGATGATAAGTCATTCTCATTAATTTCATTTACAACATATTGCTTTAATGTAGAGATTACTTCATCCTTAGTTCCTGTTAAAGTTTCTGTAGAATTATTAACTACACCATTATCGTTTTCGTTTGTTGTAGCTGACATGGTCCAATTTTCACCATCTACTTTTACTATTACTTCTTTTTTAATTTCAATGTGATTAGTAGATGTATGATCTGATTCTATAGCATGACCTCCTAAAATTGGAGCAACAACCAAACCAATTAAACAAGTAAGTTTAATTAAAATATTCATTGAAGGACCAGAAGTGTCTTTAAAAGGATCACCAACGGTATCACCAGTCACAGCAGCTTTATGAGCATCAGAGCCTTTAAAAGTCATCTCACCATTAATTTCAACTCCAGATTCAAATGATTTTTTAGCATTATCCCATGCTCCTCCTGCATTATTTTGAAAAATTGCCCATAGAACTCCACTAACTGTAACTCCAGCCATATAACCTCCAAGCATTTCAGCTATTGCTAAATTGTCCATTCCAAATAACATCGGAACAAAAGCTATAGATAAAGGGAAACCGATTGTTAATAATCCAGGTGCCATCATTTCTTTAAGTGATGCTTTAGTAGAAATAGCTACACATTTATCATATTCAGGCTTAGCTGTTCCTTCCATAATTCCAGGGATATCTTTAAATTGTCTTCTAACCTCATGAACCATTTCCATAGCAGCTTTGCCAACAGCATTCATAGCCAAAGCAGAAAAAACTACAGGTACCATTCCACCAATAAATAGCATTGCTAGAACAGGTGCTTTAAAAATATTGATTCCATCAATTCCAGTAAAAGTTACATAGGCAGCAAATAGTGCAAGTGATGTTAATGCAGCAGAAGCAATAGCAAAACCTTTACCTGTCGCTGCAGTTGTGTTACCAACTGAATCTAAAATATCTGTTCTTTCTCTTACAATTGGATCTTGCTCACTCATTTCAGCAATACCTCCAGCATTATCTGAAATTGGCCCAAAAGCGTCAATTGCAAGTTGCATTGCTGTTGTAGCCATCATTGCGGAGGCTGATAAAGCTACCCCATAAAATCCTGCAAAGAAATAAGAAGCCCATATAGCTAAAGCAAATAATATTACAGATGGAAACGTTGAAATCATTCCAGTTGCAAGTCCTGCAATAATATTTGTTCCAGCTCCGGTACTGGATTGTTGTACAATTTTTAAAGTAGGTGCTTTACCAAGTCCAGTGTAATATTCAGTTACAGATGAAATTACCGCTCCAACTATTAAACCTACAATAGTGGCGTAAAAAACATCCATAGAAGAAATTTGTTTTAAACCTTCACCAAAAAACTCCATTTGCATAGTTTCGGGTAACATCCATTTACATAGCACATAACATGAAATAGCAACTAAACCGATTGAAGTCCAATTTCCTTTGTTAAGTGCATTCATTACTTGATCTTCTTTTGCATCATTAGTTTTTACACTAACTAATAAGGTTCCTATTATAGAAATAATAATACCTGCACCTGCAATAACTACTGGAAGAATAATTGGTCCTATACCACCAAATGCATCGTTAATACTACCTCCCATGTCCTCAATAACATAATTTCCAAGAACCATTGCGGCTAATACGGTTGCAACGTAAGAGCCAAATAAATCAGCCCCCATTCCAGCAACATCTCCAACATTATCACCAACGTTATCGGCAATTGTAGCTGGATTTCTTGGATCATCTTCAGGAATACCTGCTTCAACTTTTCCAACTAAATCAGCTCCAACATCTGCAGCCTTGGTATAAATACCACCACCAACTCTTGCAAATAAAGCAATAGATTCTGCACCTAATGAAAATCCTGCTAAGGTTTCTAATACAATTGTCATATCTGATGTGCTTGTCCAAACACCTTCCATAAAGAAATTGAAGAATAAAATAAAAAATGCTGTTAGACCAAGAACAGCTAAACCTGCTACACCAAGTCCCATAACAGTTCCTCCTCCAAATGAAATCTTGAGTGCATTTGGAAGACTAGTTCTAGCTGCTTGAGTTGTTCTAACATTAGTTTTCGTAGCAATTTTCATTCCCATATTTCCAGCCCATGCAGAAAAAACTGCACCAAAAATAAATGCTATGGTAATAAGCCAATGAGTGGTTGGAACTATAAATGAAACTCCAGCTAAAGCTAAACTTACTATTAGAACAAAAACAGATAATAATTTGTATTCAGCATTAAGGAAAGCTAGAGCTCCTTCATAAATATAGTCTGAAATTTCTTTCATTTTTCCATCTCCCGCATCTTGTTTCATTACCCATGATTTCTTATAAAGCATGTAAGCTAACCCAATTAAAGCCAGGATTATAGGCATATAAATTGCAAATGATTCCATATTCGTATCTATTAATGTTTATTTTAAATTTTGATGGCAAAAGTAGTTAAATAGAGTGAAATACAAAATTGAATTCTATTTATACATCACCTTTTTAATAGACTTTATAACATCGTCGCTATTAGGTAGCCATTCTGCTAACAGTACAGGTGAGTATGGAGCAGGTGTATCTGCGGTATTTATTTTTTCAATTGGAGCATCTAAATAATCAAAAACTTGATTTTGAACTTGGTATGTAATTTCTGTTGAAATATTTCCAAATGGCCAAGATTCCTCCAAAATGACAAGTCTGTTAGTTTTCTTAACTGATTGTATAATTGTATCAATATCTAAAGGTCTAATCGTTCTTAAGTCGATTAATTCAACTTCAATATTTTCTTTTTTTAATTCTTCAACAGCTTTTTGAGCTTCTTTAAATATTTTTCCAAAAGAGACTAATGTTACATCTTTTCCAGGCACCTTAACTTCTGCTTTTCCAATAGGAATTAAATACTCCTCAACAGGAACTTCACCCTTATCACCATACATCTGTTCAGATTCCATAAATATTACTGGATCATTATCTCTAATTGCAGATTTTAATAGTCCTTTGGCATCGTATGGGTTTGAAGGTACAATTACTTTTAAGCCAGGGCAATTCGCATACCAGCTTTCAAATGCTTGAGAATGAGTTGCAGCAAGTTGTCCAGCAGAGCCAGTTGGACCTCTAAAAACTATTGGACAAGGAAATTGACCTCCTGACATTTGTCTTATTTTAGCAGCATTATTAATAATTTGATCAATACCTACAAGCGCAAAATTGAAAGTCATAAACTCAATGATAGGTCGATTTCCTGTCATAGTTGAGCCTACTCCTATACCAGCAAAGCCAAGCTCAGAAATTGGTGTATCTATGACTCTTTTATCACCAAATTCATCTAACATTCCTTTTGAAGCCTTATAGGCTCCGTTGTATTCTGCAACCTCTTCACCCATCAAATAAATGGATTTATCAAGTCTCATTTCCTCAGACATTGCCTCGCATATAGCTTCTCTAAATTGAATGACTCTCATTTGTTAATTTAAAATTCTGAGCAAAAATAAAATAATATTTAGTGATTTATAGATTTTATTTTTAAAAAAAAATACTATGCATGCATAGTATTTTTGTAATTTTTGTTATATTTGTGTTTTAATATTGATTTAAAAATTTATGAAAATTTTAGTTTGTATTAGCCATGTTCCTGATACTACATCAAAAATAAATTTTGTTGAAAGTGATACAAAATTTGATGTTCAAGGAGTTCAGTTTGTAATAAATCCTAATGACGAATTTGGACTAACAAGAGCTATGTGGCTTAAAGAAAATCAGGGTGCTTTAGTTGATGTAATTAATGTAGGTCTTCAAACCTCTGAATCTACATTAAGAAAAGCTCTTGCTATAGGTGCAGACAGAGCAATAAGAATTAATGCTGAACCTACTGACGGTTATTTCGTTGCCAAGCAAATTGCTGAATTCGTAAAGGAAAATCCATACGATTTGATAATTGCTGGCCGTGAGTCAATTGATTACAACGGCGCTATGGTTCCTGGTTTAATTGCTGGTTTTTTAGATATAGATTATGTGACCAATTGCACAAAATTAGATATTGAAAATGGAAAAGTTATATTGGATAGAGAAATCGATGGAGGAAAAGAAACTTTGTCTGGATCCCTCCCTTTAATTATTGGAGGACAGAAAGGTTTAGTTGAAGAAAATGATTTAAGAATACCAAACATGAGAGGAATAATGCAAGCTAGACAAAAACCACTTGATACTTTAGAACCATTTAATTTCTCTCCCAATACATCTACATTAAAATTTCATAAACCTGAACCAAAACAAGCTGTTAAGCTTATTGATGCTGATAACCTAGACGAATTAATTAACCTACTTCAAAACGAAGCTAAAGTTTTATAAAATGGCTGTAATAACATACATAGAATCCTCAAACGGAAAAATAAAAAAAAGTGGTTTTGAATTAGCATCATATGCATCTGAATTAGCAAAGCAAATGAATTCTTCAGCTATTGCTGTTACAATTAATTGTTCTAATATTAAAGAAATTGGTAAATACGGAATTGAAAAAGTTTTGAAAATAAATAATGATCTATTAAATGAATTTAATGCTAAGTTATATTCTGATGTAATTGTTCAAGCATCTAATAATTTTGATTGTAACAGAATTGTTCTTAGTAGTAGTTCTGACTCAAAATATTTAGCACCTCTTGTTGCAGCAAAACTGGAGGCATCATATTTAAATAACGTAATTAGCTTACCTTCAAATTTAAATCCGTTAACTGTAAAAAGAACAGCTTTTACCAACAAAGCATTTAGCGATTGCTGTTCATCATCAGCTAAAATAATTATTGGATTATCTAACAATTCCTTTGGATTAGTAGAGAACTCAGTTTCTGTAATTGAGGAAGATTTTAAAGTAAATCTTGTAAATTCAAATCTTTCTGTAAAATCAACAGAAAAAAGTTCAGGAAAAGTCTCAATAGCTGATGCGGATATTGTTGTTTCAGCTGGAAGAGGAATGAAAGGTCCTGAAAACTGGAATTTAATTGAAGATTTAGCTAATACTTTAGGAGCTGCAACTGCTTGTTCAAAACCAGTTTCTGATATGGGTTGGAGGCCTCATAGCGAACATGTTGGTCAAACTGGAAAACCAGTAGCAACAAATTTATATATAGCAATTGGAATATCTGGTGCCATTCAGCATTTAGCAGGAATAAATTCTTCAAAAATTAAAGTTGTCATAAATAATGATCCTGAAGCTCCCTTTTTTAAAGCAGCAGATTATGGGATAGTTGGAGATGCTTTTGAAGTTGTTCCAAAACTAAACGAAAAACTCAAAGAATTTAAGTTACAAAACTCATAAATTTTTAATACTTTAGAAGCTATTACGAACTTCTATATCAATGAGTTTAATTCGTTTAACAATAGACAGAATTTCTTACAGCCAAAATACAAATGGAGCCTACGCATTGCTGTTAAATGAAAAGAATGGTGAGAGAAAACTTCCAATTGTAATTGGTGGTTTTGAAGCCCAATCAATTGCAGTTGCTCTTGAAAAAGAAATAAAACCTCCAAGACCACTAACCCACGATTTATTTAAAAATTTTTCAGATTGTTTTGAAATTAATTTAAAACAAGTAATAATTCATAAAATTGTTGATGGAGTGTTTTTTTCAAGTTTAATTTGTGTTCGTGACAAAATTGAAGAAATAATTGATTCAAGAACATCTGATGCAATAGCTTTGGCCATAAGATTTAATTCACCAATTTTCACATATGAAAGCGTATTGGAAACAGCAGGAATAATAATAAAACCTGGTTTGAAAAAAATAGGTCAAGTAAAAAACAAAGAAATAGATTTAAAAAAAATGTCTATTAGTCAAATAAAAAAATCTATAGAAATTGCAGTTAAAAATGAAGATTATGAATTAGCTGCTCAATTAAGAGATGAATTAAAGAGAAAAAATAAATGATAGCAATCCAGGCGATTCAAAGAGAAATAATAATTAGTGAAGGCTTTTCAATGGAAAGTGTTATTAGAGGAATGGTTGGGATGATTTGTTTAGTTTTAATTGCTTACTTGTTTAGTAATAATAGAAAAAAAATAAATTGGAAAACTACATTTTTAGGATTATTAACTCAAATACTTTTGGCAATTTTAATAATTAGAGTTGAATTTGTTCAAAATATATTTGACTTTTTTGGTAAAATATTTGTAAAAACTCTAGATTTTACAATGGAAGGCAGTAGGTTTTTGCTTGGTGATTTGGTTAATGTGCAAAGTTTTGGTTACGTGTTTTTATTTCAAGTTTTGCCAACTATCATTTTTTTTTCGGCCTTAACTTCAGTATTGTTTTACTTAGGAATTATACAAAAAATTGTGAAACTATTAGCATGGAGTTTAAGTAAATTGTTGAATATTTCAGGTGCTGAAAGTTTGAGTGTTGCCGGTAATATATTTTTAGGCCAAACAGAAGCTCCTCTTATGATTAAGGCCTACCTAGAAAAAATGACTAAATCAGAAATTCTTTTAGTTATGATTGGTGGAATGGCTACTGTTGCTGGTGGAGTTTTAGCAGCATATATAGGATTTTTAGGTGGTGAAGATGAAATAATGAAACTTTATTATGCAAAACATTTACTAACTGCTTCTGTTATGGCAGCACCTGGTGCAATTGTAATTTCAAAAATATTATTTCCACAGGTTGAAAATATTAATAAAAACGTTAGCGTGTCACAGGAAAAAATTGGATCTAATTTACTTGATGCTATAGCTAATGGAACAACCGAGGGGCTAAAACTAGCTGCAAATGTTGGTGCTATGTTACTCGTTTTTATAGCATTTATTGCAATGATAAATTTTGGTTTTGAAAAAATTGGTGATTTATCTAATTTAAACAATTGGATTAGTTCTAATACAACATATAACTTTCTTTCTATTGAATTTATTCTTGGATATACACTATCCCCTCTTATGTGGATAATTGGAGTTGCAAAAGAGGATATGGCGCTCATGGGTCAGCTTTTAGGAATCAAGCTTGCAGCAAGTGAGTTTATTGGTTATATGCAGCTTTCTGAGCTTAAAGATGTTTCGAATATGGTTCATCTTCAGTATGAAAAATCAATTTTAATGGCTACTTATATGCTGTGTGGTTTTGCAAATTTTGCTTCAATTGGAATACAAATAGGTGGAATTGGTTCCCTTGCTCCTAACCAAAGATTCAACTTATCGAAATTTGGAATGATTGCTGTTTTAGGTGGAACTTTAGCATCGCTTTTATCTGCAACTATTGCAGGAATGATAATTGGTTAATATCTATTTAAAAACTTATAAAATTTTTTATCAACTAAAATCTCATTATTTATATTTTTGAAATCAAAATGAAGCAATATCTAGATTTAGTTAAACACGTCCTAGAAAAGGGAAATGAAAAACCTGATAGAACTGGCACCGGAACTAAAAGTGTTTTTGGATATCAAATGAGATTTGACCTTTCTAAAGGGTTTCCAATGTTAACTACAAAAAAACTTCACATAAAATCTATAATTTATGAACTATTGTGGTTTATAAAAGGTGACACTAATATTAAATATTTACAAGAAAATGGGGTTAAAATTTGGGACGAATGGGCTGATAAAAATGGGGATCTAGGACCAGTTTATGGTCATCAGTGGAGAAACTGGAATAGTACTGATTTAGATCAGATTAGTGAGGTAATAAACACGTTAAAAAATAATCCTGACAGTAGAAGAATGTTAGTTACTGCATGGAATCCTGGTGTTTTACCTGATACTAACATATCTTTTAGCGAAAATGTAAAAAAAGGAAAAGCTGCTCTACCTCCTTGTCACGCTTTTTTTCAATTCTATGTACATAATAATAAATTATCATGCCAACTATACCAGAGAAGTGCTGATATTTTTTTAGGAGTCCCATTTAATATTGCTTCGTATGCCTTACTGACTGAAATGATTGCTCATGTTTGTGGATATCAATCAGGAGATTTTATTCACACTTTTGGTGATGCTCATATTTACAATAACCATATAGAACAATTAAATCTTCAAATTTCAAGAGAACCTAAAAGTTTACCAAAACTTGAAATTAAAAGAAAGGTTAGTGATATTACTGATTTTAAATTTGAAGATTTTGAAGTTTTAGATTATGATCCGCATCCGCATATTAGAGGAAAAGTAGCTGTATAAGATCAAATTGATGTTATATTTTTTCAAATCATTACATTTAATTTAATTAAAAAATTCATATTATTGTTGCATTACAATTAATACATTTAAAAATTAAATTGTATAATTATTGGCATATAATTTGCCATAAAAATAATTACAAAATAAGCTTTGAAAAAAATCCATAAAATATCAATTTTTATTACGTTATTATTAATTCTCGGAATTTATAATTACAAGGGTTTAATGTTTGACTATAAACGATCTGTTCATGCTAAGAATTTAAAGGACAGTCCAATAAAACAAACATACAAACTTTCAAAAACTGAAAGAAAAAAAATTAACCTTCCTCCCAACCAATATGAAGAAAAAATATGGCAGCTTTCCATGAATCCCATGACTGGAAAGCCTGACATTGATGATTTATTTGAAATACAATATAAATTGAACGAATCAAATAAAAAAGATGTAAGAATGTTTACAGTTCCTGGAGAGTCAGAAGAAATGAAATGGGTAAGCAGGGGACCTTACAATGTTGGTGGTAGAACAAAAGGTTTAATGTTTGATCCAAATGATGAGTCCGATGAAACCGTACTCGCAGGTGGTGTTAGTGGTGGATTATTTAAAAATTCTAATATTTCCAACGAGAACTCTGAATGGATTCATATAACATCTGGAATCCCTGACAATATTCCAGTCTCTTCAATTGTATATGATCCAAACGATAAAAAAACATTTTATGTTGGTACTGGTGAATCATACACTCGTGCTGAGGCATTAGGTAACGGATTATGGAAATCTTCTGATGGGGGAATTACTTGGAATAATGTTTTTGGAGGAAAATCAAAAACTCAAAAAGTTTATACAAGCAAAGGTAATTATGTTAAAATAACGAATCGTGATCTTGGTCCTTACTCATACATTAGTGCTGCTTTTGGACCATCATTAACTTCAGATCCAATTATTGGAGATTTGATTTTAGCTAATGATAATAATGAGACTGGAGATGTTTCTGATGGAATAGGTGGATCAATTTATGATGCTTGTCAATCCCTTATCAACGGATCTGAAATTAAAGATAATATTGCTTTAATTGAAAGAGGTGATTGCTCTTTTATTTCTAAAGTTCAAAAAGCTCAAGATGCGGGAGCAATTGCAGTAATTGTAGTTAATAGAGATGATGGATCTCAAACAAATTGGTCATCGGGACCAATAACAATGGGTGGTACTGATGGAGCAGAGAATATAAAAATTCCCTCAGTAATGATTTCTGCAACGTATTCTAACCAATTGAAAAATGCTTTAAATCAAGGTAAAGTTACAGTTTCAATGGCGCTTGAATATTTAGCTAATGAAGGTAGAACTGTAAGCCCAGGTATTTTTTACATAAATGATGTTGTTGTTAGAGACAATGATGGTAAGTCTGAAGTTATTATTGCTGCTGGTGTTTCTACCCACAGAGACGATGAAAATCATTTGTTTGGAGTTGATGACTATGGTATTTGGAAATCAACTGATAAAGGTGTATCGTGGGATAAAATTCCATTTCAAATTGATGGAGGTGTTTATTCTTATCAACCAATGGACTTAGAAATAGCACCTGATAACAAGTTATGGGTTTCCACTACAAGAAATCACAGAGGTTCTGGTGGAGGTTCAATTTTAGTTGCTAATTCTGATATTAGTGCTTTTGAACTTAAACATACTATATTGTATAATGAAGCAGATCAAGCAAGAAGAACCGAACTGGAAATTGCATCAAATGGTGATATATATGCTTTAGCATCTGAAAATCCAGTAACAATTATAAAATCCACTAATGAATTTGCCTCAGCACCTATTAAGCTAAAACTGCCTGATGATGATGACAATAATATTGATTCAGATGATTTTACTAGAGGTCAATCTTTTTATGATCTTTTAATTGATTCCGATCCAAAGAACCCTCAAACAATATATGTAGGCGGAATTGATTTATTCAAATCAACAACAGCCGGCGAAAACGCAAGTGCTAACCCATGGGATCAGTTTACTCATTGGTATAATGGATTTGGTCATGTTTATGCCCATGCTGATCAACATAATATGGCATTTGGAAACTATGATTCATCAAAAAAAGTATTTGGAAACGATGGAGGAGTTTATTATAGTAAGTCTAATGGATCAAGTGAAGAAATCTCTTCTAGAAATTCAAACTTTGTAACTACTCAATTTTATACTATTGGTGTTGCCCCGTATGAAATGTTTAAAGATTTAGACAAACAAATACAAGGAAATGATCTTTCTGATTGGAGAAGAAAAACCAAAAGAGTAAGTGGTTTAACTGATGTATTTATTTCAGGTGCTCAAGATAACGGTACGCAATTTCAATCTGATCGCGAAGACAAAATTACAACGAGTATTGATGTTTCAGGAGGAGACGGAGCGGCTTCAATGTTTTCTCAAAATATTAACAAACCTTATTTTATCACAAATTATGTTTATAACAACTATGTTGAGGCATATGATTTTTTAACTGGGGATTTTTATCAAATCAGAGATGAAGATGGCTCAAATGGTGATTTTATAAACGTTCAAGCATTAGATTCAAACTTTGGGATTATCTATTCTAATTATACTGGAAGTAATTTTCAAATTATTGCTTATTACGATTGGGACAATTTTGCAGAAAGTGATAAGAATATCGATGCACCTAGTAGAATACTTTCCAATCCACTGTTAACTTCAAACATTTCTGCGTTAACTGTTTCCCCTCACACTACTGAATCATCAACCTTAATGATTGGGCTTGAAGATGGATCTGTGATTAAGGCTGAAAATGCAAATAGCTCAAACCCTACTTTTACAAATTTAACTGGAAGAGATTTTTTAGGCAGTGTCTCTGATATTGAATTTGGGTTGACAGAAAACGAAATATTTGTAACATTTCATAACTATTCTGTTATTAATATTTTTTATTCAAAAGATGGTGGAAAAACATGGGAAAACAAAGAAGGAGATGAAGAGAATGGAGGACTGCCAAATTTACCTGTAAGATCAATTTTACAAAACCCTATTGTTTTGAGTGAAGTAATAGTCGGAACAGATCTTGGAGTTTGGTATACTAAAAACTTTTTTGATAGCTCTCCTACTTGGAATTCTGCTTTTAATGGGATGAGTGATGTGAGAGTTACTGATCTAGATATGAGAGATGACTACAAAGTTTTTGCATCAACATACGGTAGAGGAGTTTTTTCATCTTATTTTTCATCTGACGGTCCATTGCTTCAATTAAGTGTTGTTGAACCAAGTGTAAAGATTCCCCAAGGTGGAAATGGAGCTTTCAAAACAAAATTTAGAGTTTTCTCAAATTATGATTACGAAACTACCTTTTTCCTACAAGGTCTTCCTGAAAACACTGAATTATCTTATGATCCATCAAATACAATTCAAATTAATGCTGATGGTGAAATAACATTTAATTTAATTATCCCTGAAAGTGCTGAAGCCAAAACATATCCAATTACAGTAAATGCTACTGCTAAGGGACAAACTATAGAATCAGCTAGTATTAGTCTTGAAATTCTTTCCAACGATTATGATAATGATGGAATAAAAAATTCGACAGACAATTGTGAAAATTTTGCTAATCCAGATCAAAAAGATTTTGATGGAGATGGAATTGGTGACGTTTGTGATCCAAATCCAATTCCTAATGACACCTTTACTTTATTTTATACTGATGAAGTCTGCAGGTCATCTAATGATGGAGTTATTGACCTTACTATTAAAGGAGACTGGGGAGAATATCCATTTACAGTTGATGTAAACAGTAACGTCAATGGATTTTCATTTGATCCAACTCAAATAGAAGGTCCGAATTGGAAAATAACTGGACTTCAAGCTGGAGTATATGAAATTTGTTTAACAAATGAACTGTTTTTAAACTTTAAACAATGCTTTAATATAAACATTAAAGAACCTATTGATTTATCAGTACTAACAGCAGTAAATAGAGAAAACAGACAATTAAATTTGAACATGAATGGAAGCTCTGATTATAATATCTTGTTTAATGGATTATATTTCAAAACCTCAAGCAGTGAATTAAATCTTGATCTTAAGGCTGGTATCAATACCATAAGAGTTTCTACAAATTTAGAATGTCAAGGAGTATTTGAAGAAACCATTTTTATTTCTGAAGATATTTTATTGTCACCAAATCCTGCTAATAATGTAAGTAAACTTTGGGTTGGAGGTACTGATAATGACATCAACATCACATTGTTTGATTTAAGTGGAAGAGTTATTTGGACAAAACAAGACAAAGTCTCATATACAAGATCTCTAAATCTTCCATTTAATGACCTAAGTTCTGGAATTTACATATTACAAGTAGATTCTGAAACAGTAAATAAGTCAATTAAAGTAATTAAAGAATAATGAAAAAGATATTTTTTAAAAAATTAATATATCTATTGAGTTTAATTCTATTGTCGTGTGGTGGCGGTGGAGAAGAAAATGGAGGTGGAAGTGGACCTGTTGACCCACCACCAACTCCACAAAAACCTCAAAAAGCAGTTCTAAGTAAACCCGAAAACAATACAGAATGCTTAGAAGTTGATGCGGTAAAATTTGAATGGAATACAGCTCAAAACACAACTTCCTACACTTTAAATGTAAAAAACCTAACTACTAATGAAATTAGCAGTACAACAACAACATCAACAAGTGCAGATATGACATTAGATAAAGGATTTCCTTATTCATGGCAAATTATTTCAACTAATAGTACAAGTTTTGTTGCTGAGAGTGATAAATGGAAATTTTATCTATCAGGCGAGCCTTTAAAAAATCATACACCATTTCCAGCTGAAATTGTGGAACCATATCCTGGCACTTCACTCAATTCTGGATCGGTTCAATTATCTTGGACATTTTCTGATATAGATAGCAATGATACACATAGTTTTGACATCTATATTGACAAGAAAGATGGATCAACTTTATTAGTCGAAAATTGGGGAGCAACAAAAAGAACCATTTCATTAACTGATCCTGGAACATACTATTGGAGAATAGTAACTAAAGATAACCATGGAGCTTCATCTGATTCTGGATTATCAAGTTTTATAATTTTAGAATAAATCTAAATCTTAGACATTAAAATATCAATTTCATCAATAGTATTGTAGAAGTTAAAACTTAGTCTCAAGCCTTCTCCTCTTTTTGAACAGATAATTTTGTGTTTCAAAAGTTCTGTATAAATTAAATTGCATCCTTTTATGTTAAAAATATTTGAATGAATTTTTCTTTTAATTATTTTATCGTCTAATAGATTTTTTTCTTGAAATTTTTTTTTTGCATAAGTTGATAAAACATTGATTTTATTTTCAATTTTCTTAATACCGTACTTTGATAATTTATTTAATGAAAAACATAAACTGCCAAAATTCAAGGTATCCAAATGTCCAGGTTCGAATAAATCAAATAAATCTTGAAATTTTAAATTATCAATAAAATGATCTAAAGAAATAGATTTATTGAAAGATACAAATCCATTTCCATATCCTCCAAGCATCCACTTATAGCCACTAGATATTATAATATCTATTTTAGATGAATTGAATTCAAAAAATTTAGTTCCAAAAAATTGTGTTCCATCTGCAATAAATAAAATACTTGGAAATTGTTCTTTGATTTTTTTAATAAAATCAAGATCAATCAATAAACCATCTATGTATTGAACAATTGAAAAAACAAAGACACTTGGATTGTTTTCTTTAATTCCATTAATTATTTGATTTTCTAAATCCCATGAATTATCAATAAAAAAATATTCTAAATTAGAAGACATAATTTGTTTTATAATGCTAGGATAATCGCCTTTGATCATCATTACTTTAGAGTCTTTTTTTATAATTTTAATCAAACTATTAAAACCTATGGAAAAATTTTGAGACAAAAATGTTTTGGAATCTGGAGAATTAAAAAAACTATTAATCTCAAATCTAGTTTTATCAAAACACTCATCATGATTAATTCTAAATTGACTTCCTTCCAAAAAAAACTGATATTCATGATCTTTTCTCCATTTCAACAATTCATCAGACATTAATCCTGAGCGGGCTGTATCAAAGTAAATTTTATTTTCTAAAGCTGGAAAATTCATTTATTAATTAAAAATTATGATTTAAAAGAGTATTTTTGAATCTGATTTATAAGTTATGCTATTTAAAAATAAGAATAGTTCTAATATAAATGATGATCAACTAGCTTTAATTGAATATGCTCAAGCTAGAATAAAATCAAAAAAAAAATTATTTTATCATTTTTCCTTTTTTATAGTTGGGTCTATCACGTTTCTATTAGCTAACCTAGTTTTTGACTACAAATCTGATTTAGCTTTACTTGAATATCAGTGGTCTTATTGGATATGTTCTTTATGGCTAATCATATTTATTTTTCATCTTTTTAATGTCTACGTTACAAATAAATTTATTGGAAAAAAATGGGAAAAAGAACAACTAAAAAAATTAATTGAATTACAGCAAATAAGAATTTCAGAATTAAAAGCTGAATTAGAAAAAGAAGCTAGAATTATTGCCGAATCTGAATTATATTCTAATAAAAGTCCAAAAAGCACAGTGACTTTAATTGCGGCAGCTAGTGAAAATAATGTTATTGGAAAAGACAATAAACTTATTTGGCACCTAAGTGATGATTTAAAACATTTTAAAGACTTAACCAAAGGACATTTTGTTATAATGGGAAGAAAAACTTTCGAATCAATGCCTAAAGCCCTGCCCAATAGGACAAATATTGTAATAACTAGAAAACTAGACTATCAAGCTAAAAATGCTATTGTTGTAAATTCATTAGAACAAGCTTTGCAACACGCAAAAGGTGATACACAACCTTTTATTATTGGAGGTGGTGAAATATATAAATTAGCTATTGAAAATGCCGATAGAATAGAATTAACTAGGGTTCATACTTCGATAGAAGGAGATGCATTTTTCCCAGAAATCAACCCTGTTCGATGGAAAGAAGTTAGTTCAGAAAAAAGATTTAAAGATGATAAAAACGAATACGATTTTACATTTTACAGATATAATAAAAATAAATAAACAAATGAGAGGTTATATTTTTCCTGGGCAAGGATCACAATTCACTGGAATGTGCCATGACTTATATTTGAAATATGATGAATTAAAACCTTTTTTTAAAAAATCCGAAAAAATTCTTGGATTTGATATTTCAAAAATAATGTTTGAGGGCTCTAATGATGAATTAACTCAAACTAAGGTTACTCAACCAGCCATATTTATACACTCGATGGCCATAATAAAAATTCTAGGTAAGTCTTTTAAGCCTGATTTGGTAGCAGGACATTCTTTAGGAGAGTTTTCTGCTCTTGTTGCTTCTGGTGTTTTAAACTTTGAGGACGGCTTAAAGCTAGTTTCTATTAGAGCAGAAGCAATGCAGAAATCATGTGAAAAAACTAATGGAACTATGGCCGCTATTTTAGGTCTTGAAAATAATATTATTGAAGAGATTTGTCTAAACACTAAAGGAATAGTCGTTGCAGCAAATTATAATTGTCCGGGACAAGTTGTTATTTCTGGTGAAGTTAATTCGGTTAAAAATGCTTGTGAAAAACTGACTATTGCTGGAGCTAAAAGAACTTTATTATTACCTGTTGGAGGAGCTTTTCATTCAGAATTAATGATTGATGCAGAAAAAAAACTTTCTAAAGCAATAAATCAAACTGTATTTAATCAGCCATCGTGCCCCATTTATCAAAACGTTAATGGACTGCCTGAATTATCAGTTGAAAAAATTAAAGAAAACCTTATAAGCCAACTAACCTCACCAGTTAAATGGACTCAAAGTGTGAACAAAATGATTCAAGATGGTTGTAACAACTTTATTGAGATTGGTCCAGGAAAAGTATTACAGGGGCTTGTTAGAAAAATAAATAAAGAATCTGAAGTTAGTTCTTATAATCTTTGAAAAAACTATTTATTTTTTCTGAAATAAAATTAATTTGATCATCCTGAAGTTCAGAGTGCATTGGAAGAGAAATTACTTGCTTAGACATCATAATTGAGATATTAAAATTTTTCTCATTGTATCTATCGTGTTGATAAGCTTTTTGTCTATGAAGAGGTATTGGATAATATATTCCATGAGGGATATTGTTTTCATTTAGATAGTTTGACAATTCATCTCTTTTATTATTTAAAACTCTCAAAGTATACTGATGAAAAACATGTGATTGACAATTATCAAAAACAATTGGGGTCTTTAAATTATTATTATCCTTAAATCTAATCGAATACTTTATTGAAGCTTCTTTTCTTCTTTCATTGTAAAAATCCAGCAAAGGAAGTTTAGCCCTAAGAACAGCTGCTTGCACACTATCTAACCTTGAATTTACCCCTACAACATCATGATGATATCTCTTATACATTCCGTGATTAACAATTCCTCTAATAATATGAGCTATACTATCATCATTAGTAAATATTGCGCCTCCATCACCATAGCAACCTAAATTTTTTGATGGAAAAAAAGATGTAGTTCCAATATCGCCTATAGTACCGGATTTCTGATTTGTTTTATAAGTCGCACCGATTGCTTGAGCATTATCTTCTATAACTTTTAAATTGTGATTTTTTGCAATCTTCATTACCTCATCCATATTTGCTATCTGTCCAAATAAATGAACTGGAATTATAACTTTAGTTTTAGAAGTAATTGACTTTAAAATTTCATCACAATTAATGTTAAAAGTATCTTCTTCAATATCTACTAAAACAGGCTTCAATTGTAATAAAGCGATAACCTCAACTGTAGCTGCAAAAGTAAAATCAGATGTTATAATTTCATCCCCTGGTTTTAAACCTAAACTCATTAATGCTATTTGAAGAGCGTCAGTTCCATTAGCACACGGAATTACATGTTTTACATTTAAATACTTTTCTAGATCAGTTTGAAATTCTTTTACTGTTGGACCATTTATAAATGTTCCTCTTTTGAAAATATCTATTACTGTAGAATCAACTTGATCTTTTATAAACTCATATTGAGTTTGTAAATCGACCATTTGAAGTTTTTTCATTTATTAAAATTTATGTAAAAGTAATGAAATAGAGATTATTTTAACTAATCAATTTATTACATCATAATAATTATAAATATTATTAAAAAGTAACTTTAGTAGACATAATTAGTATTTTTGCAACAGATGAATACTTTATACAATATCATAATTTTTAAAACCAATGTTTTATTATTCTTTTTAAAGTTTTTTAATAAAAAAATTAAATCTTTTGTTAATCAAAGGAGAGATGTTTTTAACATATTAGAAAAAAATATTTCTAACTCAGAAAAATATATATGGATTCATGTCGCTTCACTAGGAGAATTTGAGCAAGGTCTTCCTGTTTTCAAAGAGTTAAAAAAAATTTACAAACACCATAAAATTTTATTGTCATTTTTTTCTTCCTCAGGTTATGAAGTAAAAAAAAATAATGACGTAGCCGACTTAACTGTTTATCTTCCAATTGATTCCTGTTTTAATTCCAAAAAATTCATAAAAATAGTTAATCCAAAAATGGCTTTTTTTGTAAAATATGAGTTTTGGCCAAACTATCTTAAAAATTTAAGAAAAAATAATATTCCGACATTTCTTATTGCCGGTCTATTTAGACAAAATCATTGGTTTTTTAAATGGTATGGTAAAAGTTTTTTAAAGTTAATATCATCCTCGTTCACTCATTTTTTTGTTCAAAATAAAACATCACTAGATCTATTGAACAAATTTAAAATTTCTAATTCAAGTTTAATGGGCGACTCAAGGTTTGACAGGGTTTATTCTTTATTAAATCAAAACAATTTTTTAAAAAATATTGATGATTTTATTGATAAAAAAATTTGTTTTGTAGGTGGTAGTACCTGGTTAGAAGATGAGTCGCTTTTTATTAATTATTTAAAGAATTATCCAACGGAAAATATACGTTGGATTATTGCACCTCATCAAATAAATTCAAAAAAAATAAAAGAGTTTCAAAATATGCTTAACGTTAAAAGCATTACCTTTTCTGATCTCAAATACAACAATCCTAAAAACTATCAAATCTTAATAGTGGATTGTATTGGACTATTGGTTAAATTTTACAGTTACGCTAATATTTCATATGTTGGTGGAGCAATGGGCAATAATGGTTTACATAATGTTTTAGAACCCGCAATTTTTAAATGCCCCATAATCATTGGAAAAAATCATGAAAAATTTCCTGAAGCCAAAGAAATGATCGATCGAAAAGGGTTAATTAGTGTTAAAAATCAATCTGATTTTAATAAAGCTTTAAATAAACTAATTGATGATAAAAGATTACGTTTAGAGATGGGTCAAAACAACTTCAATTATATATATGATAACTTAGGAGCAACAAAAAATGTTGTTTCATTCTTAAAAAATATAAATGAAAAATAATTTGCTATTATTATTAATGATATTTTCAATTTTTTTAAATGCACAAAGCCCTGTTGGAGCATGGGAAAGAACCCATGTCTCAGAAGATGGATTAGAGCTTAAAAGCACAGTAATTTTCTCAGAATCACACCAAAGCATTAGTGTTATTGAAAAAAACACAGGAAAACTTCTACATTCAAATGGAGGAAGTTGGAGGTTAGATGGAACAACAATGACTGAAGTTGTAGAGTTTGATACTGACAATCCAGAAAGAGTTGGACAATCTGTAGTTTTTGATATTAAAATTGATGAACAATATTTAGAAATAATAGGAAGTGATATGAAATTTTTTAAGATTGATAACGGTTTACCAGGTAAATTGAATGGAGCCTGGTTAATGTCTGAAAGATTGATAAATGGTAAATTTCAAATAAGAGATATAAATAGATCTAGAAAAACAATGAAGATACTTTCTGGTTCTAAATTTCAATGGATTGCATTCGATATCGATTCTAAAAAGTTTATTGCAACTGGGGGCGGTTCTTATACAACTGTTAACGGAAAATATTCTGAAAACATAGAATACTTTTCAAGAGACATTTCAAGAGTTGGGATGAAGCTTGAATTTGAATTTAATTTAGAAGATGGTAAGTGGATTCATAGAGGGTTTAGTAGTAAAGGAAATCCAATTAATGAAATATGGATACAAAGATAAATTAGAGAACCATAAATAATTAAATTAATTTTAAATAAATAAAATATGTCCAAAAGGCCTTTAATCTTAGTAACAAACGATGATGGAATTTCAGCTCCCGGAATTAGAACTTTAATATCTGCCATGAATGAGATTGGAGATGTTGTTGTTGTTGCTCCGGATAGCCCTCAATCTGCTATGGGCCATGCAATAACTATCAATTCGACATTACATTGCAATTCAATTAAAATTGATGATGGTCCTCAAGTAGAATATTCATGCTCAGGAACCCCCGCAGATTGTGTTAAATTGGGGATTAATGAAATTTTAGACAGAAAGCCTGACATATGCGTTTCAGGTGTAAATCATGGGTCCAATTCGTCAATTAACGTAATTTATTCTGGAACTATGAGTGCAGCAGTTGAAGCTAGCGTTGAAGGTGTACCTGCTATTGGTTTTTCTCTTTTGGATTACAATTGGAATGCTGATTTTAGTCAAATTAGAGAATATCTTATAAAAATAACTAAAAAAGCTCTAAATGAAGGCATCCCTAAAGGTAATGCTCTAAATGTTAATTTTCCTAAATTGAAGAAGGAGGAGATTCAAGGTATTAAAGTATGTCGGCAAGCAAATGCTTATTGGATTGAAAAATTTGATAAAAGAACTAATCCTCAAGGAAGAGAATACTACTGGCTTACAGGTGAATTTATAAATAAAGACCAAGGTATAGATTCGGATGAATGGGCTTTAAAAAACGGCTTTATCTCAATTGTGCCAATAAAATTCGATATGACCGATCATGATAATATAAGTAAGCTTAGAAATTGGATATTCTAAAATGAAATACTACATAATTTCTGGTGAAGCCTCTGGTGATTTACACGGATCTAACTTAATTAAAGAATTAATTAAAAAAGATCCTAAAGCTGAAATTAGAGCTTGGGGTGGCGATAAAATGAAAGATGCAGGAGCTACTTTAGTTAAACATTTTAAAGATTTAGCTTTCATGGGATTTTACGAAGTTTTAATTAATCTTAGAACTATTTTAAAAAATATCAGCTATTGTAAAGAAGATATTTTAAAATTTTCACCAGATAAAATAATTTTTATTGACTATCCTGGTTTCAATCTAAGAATTGCAAAATGGGCTAAGAAAAATAAATTTAATACGATATATTACATAGCTCCTCAGCTTTGGGCTTGGAATGAAAGAAGAATAAAAAAAATAAAAAACCACATCAATTCATTATATGTAATCCTTCCTTTTGAAAAAGATTTTTTTGAAAAAAAACATAATTTTCCTGTTAAATTTTTAGGTCATCCACTTATTGATAGTATTAATAACTTTAATAAAATTTATAACAATAAGAAAGAACATTTAGATTTTGGGAATAAGCCAGTTATTGCTATTCTTCCAGGAAGCAGAAAACAAGAGATTAATAAAATATTAAATACTGTTAAAGAAATAACTGTTTATTTTCCAGACTATGAATTTGTTATTGCAGGTGCTCCAAGCATTGATAATAATTATTATAAATCAATTTTAAAAGGTGTTAAAATTAACATTGTTCAGAATAAAACTTACGAACTATTATCAATATCCAAGGCTGCCGTTGTCACAAGCGGAACGGCAACACTTGAAACGGCATTATTCAAAGTTCCTCAAATAGTATGTTATAAGAGCAGTTTTTTAAGTTATTTTATTGCAAAACTATTGGTAAAAACTAAATACATTTCACTTGTTAATCTTATAATGAATAAAGAAATTGTAAAAGAATTAATTCAAAACAATTGTAATAAAAACTCAGTTAGATTAGAATTAAATAAAATTCTTGATAAAAATAAGAGTCAAGAAATTAAATCAAATTATATTAAATTAATTTCTATTTTAGGAAAATCAGGAGCATGTAAGCGAATAGCTGACGATATTTTAAAAACTTAGAGCTTTGAAAATTGATGGAATAGATAAAAAAATAATTCAAGAATTAGCTAATAATTCAAGAACTCCAATATTGGAGATTTCCAGAAAAATTGGAATTTCAGGTGCAGCAATTCATCAAAGAATTAGAAAGTTAGAAAATTCTGGACTTATTAGTGGTCATTATTTAAAATTGAATCCCAAAGTTTTAGGATACTCAACTCTTGCGTTTGTAGGAGTTTATTTTGATATGGCTGAAAGGAATGCAGAAGCTATAAAACTAATGAAAACAATTCCAGAAATTCTTGAATGTCATTATACTACAGGTAACTGGAGTGTACTAATAAAAATTTTATGTAAAGACAATGAACATTTAATGCTTATTTTAAATAAAAAAATTCAATCAATTAAAGGGGTTTCTAGGACAGAAACTTTTATTTCTCTAGAACAACAAATAGATAGACAGATTACTATTAATTAATCTTAGATTTAATAATAAAATATATTATTATTGAACTAAGTAAGACTGTGATAAAATTTGCGATTATCATTGATAAGCTTCCAATACTCCACCCATATAAAAACCATAAAAAAACTCCAATTATAAATATTATATAAGTTGTTAGAGATAATCCTTCCACTGATTTGGATTTCCAAACTTGCATAACTTGAGGAATGAAAGCAATTGTAGTTAGAAAAGCAGCCGCAAATCCTATTAGTTCAACTCCATCCGTGACCGACTCTAACATACAATATTTATTATTTTTCCTGGAACTGCAATAATTTTTTTAATTTCTCTTCCATTTAAAAACTTACCTAATCTTTCGTCGCAGGAAATTTTTGATATAATTTCATCAACTGAAGCAGCGGCATCTAGATTTATCTTAAATTTCATTTTTCCATTGAAAGAAACAGGATATTCAATGGAGATTTCTTTTATTAAATCAGGGTTAAAATCAGGAAAAGATTGAAATGTTATGGATTCTTTATTTCCTAATTTACTCCATATTTCTTCACATATATGAGGAGCAAAAGATGATAATAAAATTGTAAGTGTTTTTATAATTTCAGCGTTATTACATTTTAGCGAAGTGAGTTCATTAACACAGATCATAAAAGCACTTACAGATGTGTTAAAAGAAAAGTCATTAATATCTTCTTCTATCTTTTTAATTGTTTTATGTAAAATTTTTAAACTTTCTTTACATGGTTTATCATAACTTACAGAAAATTCACCTGATTTATGAGAAAGATTCCAAAACTTTTTCAGGAATGAGAATGTGCCTGAAATACCAGCAGTGTTCCAAGGTTTAGATTGTTCTATTGGTCCCAAAAACATTTCATATAACCTTAAAGTATCTGCTCCATAATCATTACAAATTTGATCTGGAGAAATCACATTATATTTTGATTTTGACATTTTCTCAACTTCTCTTTTGACCAAAAACTTTCCATCTTTTTTTTCAAACGTTGCATTTTTAAATTGAGGTTGCCAATTTCTTAACCCTTCAATATCTAATTCATCAGTTGTATTTACAAACTTAACATCAACATGCACAAGTTGAAATTTAACATCTTTTTCAATAGTTTTTGAATAATAATTATCAGTTCCAACTTCTCTAAAAATAAAAGCACTATTCCCAAGAATCATTCCTTGATTAATCAATTTTTTTGCAAAATCCTTAACAGGTACCAATCCAAGATCATAAAGAAAATATTGCCAAAATCTTGAGTAGAGTAAATGTCCTGTTGCATGCTCACTTCCTCCAACATAAACATCAACTTCTCTCCAATAATTTAGAGCATCACTTGAAACAAAATTATTGTCATTTTTAGGATCCATATATCTGTTGAAATACCATGAACTTCCAGCCCAACCAGGCATGGTATTTAACTCCATCCTAAAAACTGTTTTATTATCAATTAATGAATTTTTAACAATTTTTTTATTTACAATATCCCATGCCCATTCTTGTGAATTTCCTAAAGGAGGTTTTCCATCTTCAGTTGGCAGATATTTATTAACGTTTGGAAGAGCTACAGGAAGATAATCTTCTTCAATCATAACAGGCACACCATCCTTGTAATAAACAGGAAAAGGTTCACCCCAATATCTTTGTCTACTAAAAACTGCATCCCTTAATTTGTAATTAATTTTGTGTCTTCCTTTATTTAAATCATTAAGTTTTTTTATTGCTAGTTTTAATGCATCTTTAAAATTTAAGCCATTAAGAAAATCAGAATTTGTTAAAACAAATCCATCTTTATTTGTATAAGCTTCTTGTGAAATGTCTACATCAAGAAAAATATTTTTTATTTGAATATCAAAAAATTTTGCAAAATTATAATCTCGCTCATCACCACATGGAACAGCCATAACGGCTCCAGTACCATATCCAGCTAAAACGTAATCTGAAATCCAAATAGGCAACTTTTCGTTACTAAAAGGATGAATAGCATAAGCTCCTGTAAAAACACCACTAATTGATTTTAAATCAGACATTCTTTCTCTTTCAGTTCTTTTTGCAGTTTTTTTTATATAATCCAAAACTGACTTTAAATTTTCTTTAGATGTGATTTTTTTTACTATTGGATTCTCAGGAGCTAAAGTCATAAAAGTCACTCCAAAAATAGTGTCAACTCTTGTAGTAAAAACTTCAATTTTATCATCAAAATTATCTATATCAAAACTGACCATTGCTCCATCTGATCTTCCTATCCAATTCTTCTGCATTTCTTTAAGAGGATCAGGCCAGTCAATATCATTGAGTCCATCAAGAAGTCTTTGTGAATATGCAGAAATTCTAATACTCCATTGAGTCATTTTTTTTCTAACCACCTCATATCCCCCCCTTTCAGATAATCCATCGATTATTTCATCATTAGCTAAAACAGTACCTAGCTTTGGACACCAATTTACATCAATTTCAGAAAGAAATGCTAATCTATAACCAAGCAGTATTTTATTCTTTTCTAATTCACTAAAAGAAGACCAATCTGAAGAAGAAAAAGACTCTAATCCATCATCACACCTAGCATCGATATTTTTATTTCCTTCCATTTTAAAAATAGAAACTAGTTCATTAATTGGTCTTGCTTTATTTTTTTCATTATCATACCAGCTCTCGAATAGTTTTATAAACATCCACTGAGTCCACTTGTAATAGTCCTTGCTTGAAGTTCTAATTTCTCTTGACCAATCAAAAGAAAAACCAAGTCTATCGAGTTGTTCTCTATACCTTAAAATATTTTCATCAGTCGTTTCTTTTGGATGTCTACCAGTTTGAATAGCGTATTGTTCAGCAGGTAATCCAAAAGAGTCATATCCTTGAGGATGAAGTACATTAAATCCTTTTAAACGTTTATATCTTGAAAAAATATCGCTTGCTATGTATCCAAGTGGGTGGCCAATATGTAATCCAGCTCCGGAGGGATATGGGAACATATCCAAAACATAAAATTTAGGTAAATCAGAATTATTATTGACTTTAAAAGTATTGTTGTCTGACCAATATTTTTGCCATTTATTTTCAATTTGTTTAAAATTATAAGACATTCTATGATTTAAATTGACAAAAATACATTTAATGTATGAATAGGGAAAGTTTAATTAATATATCTTATCTTATTAAAAAGGTTTATTATTTTTACATCAAAACTTATACTTTATTGTTTTGAGCAGTTCAAAAAAAAACGTTTAATTTCTTCATACTTCTCTGTAACTCTAAGTATTTCAATCGTTCTATTTGTGATTGGTGCTTTTTTATTAATTGCTTTTAATGCAAGAAAAATTACGAAGGATTTCAAAGAAAAAATTCCTATCACTATATATCTAAAAAACGATGCAAAAAAAATCGAAATAGAACAATTGATAAAAAAACTTAATATTAGAGACTATACCAACTCAGTAGTTTATGTTTCTAAGGAAAAAGGAGCAGAAATTTTAATAAATGAGATTGGTGAAGATTTTATAGAATTCATTGGAAGTAACCCACTTTTAAATTCGATAGATATTTTTTTAAAATCAGAGTTCGTAAATACTGTTGTTTTTGATGAAATATCATCTGAATTGCAAAAAACTTATTTTGTAGATGAGATAATATACGATGCTCCTCTTGTTTCTTTAATAAATGAAAATATTAATAAAATCAAATATTGGATTTTAGGAATTTCAATATTTTTTTTAATAGTATCTATATTAATTATTAATGGATCGATAAGGCTATCCATTTACTCCAACCGAATTGATATTAAGACGATGCAAATGGTGGGAGCTACACGAGGATTTATAAGAAAGCCGTTTATACTAACTCACATTAAATTAGGTATATTGGGTTCTATCATTTCTATTATATTGCTAAGTGTAGCTTTATATTATATTCAAAATTTATTTGATTATGTAGATTTTCAATCTGATATAAAAATCATTTTAATTATGTTTGGAGCAATAGGATTATTTAGTATTATTATTACATATTTATGTACATTTTTTGCAACTCAAAAATTTTTAAAATCTAAAATTGATCAATTATATTAATGAAAAATAAAAAGCCAACAAAAACATTTGTATTTCAAAAAAAGAATTACATATTCATGATATTGGGATTGATAGTTATTGCTATTGGATTTATTCTAATGTCAGGAGGGGCTAGTGATGACCCTAATGTTTTCAATCCAGAAATCTATAATTTTAGAAGGATACGCTTAGCACCTACTCTTGTATTAATTGGTTTTGGAATACAAGTTTATGCTATTTTAACTTCTCCCTCAAAAAAATAAATGGATTATATTGAATCAATAATTTTAGGAATTGTTCAAGGCTTAACCGAATTTTTACCTATTTCTTCAAGTGGACATTTAGAAATTTTTAAAGTTTTTTTTAATAGTGACTTTTCAACAAAAGAAAGCCTTTTGTTTACTATAGTACTACATTTTGCAACAGCACTGAGTACAATGGTTTTCTTTAAAAAAGAAATATCATCAATATTGCAAGGTCTTTTTAATTCAAAAGATAAAAACTCAAAAGAATTTAGTATTTCCATTATAATTTCAATGATTCCAGCGACACTAATTGGTTTTTTCTTTGAGGAAACAATAAATTCTTTTTTTGATGGTAATTTAATTTTTGTAGGTATTATGCTTTACATAACATCAATTTTACTGTACTTATCTGATGTTATAACTTCTAAAAAAAATACCTTAAATTATAAAAACAGTTTTATTATTGGTTTAGCTCAAGCAATAGCTATTATGCCTGGAATATCTAGAAGTGGAGCAACTATTGCTACAGCAGTTGTTCTAGGAATAAAAAGAGAAAAAGCAGCAAGATTTTCATTTTTAATGGTTGTTCCTTTAATTTTTGGTAGCATGCTTAAATTAATAATTGATAATGGTGGATTAGAATTTGAAACCTTTAATCTAATTACAATTTCTCTTGGATTTATTTCCGCATTTATAACTGGACTTTTAGCATGTAAATGGATGATTGATCTTGTTAAAAAAAGCAAACTATATTATTTTTCTATTTATTGTTTAGTTATGGGCTCAATAATTATTTTCTACACAATTAATGGTATTTAATAAAGAAATTTTTACAGATGGCACTGTTGTTTTAATAAATAAACCATTAAAATGGACATCTTTTCAAGTTGTAAACAAAATTAGATGGCTTATAAAATCAACATTTAATATTAAAAAAATTAAAGTAGGTCATGCTGGAACTTTAGATCCTTTAGCAGAAGGCTTACTTATTATCTGTACTGGGCGAATGACTAAAAAAATTTCAGAATTTCAAAATTTAGAAAAAGAATATTCAGGTACGTTTAATTTAGGAGCAACTACTCCATCATTTGATCTTGAAACTGAAATTAACCAAACTAAACCAATTGATCAACTAACAAACGAAATGATTTTAGAAAGATCTAAAGCTTTTAAAGGAAAAATATTTCAAACTCCTCCAATTTATTCAGCAGTAAAGCATAAAGGGAAAAAACTATATGAATACGCCAGACAAGGAGAAGAAATTGAAATTAAAAAAAGAGAAGTTACTATTCATGAATTTATAATATCAAGCATTCAACTTCCAAAGGTTTATTTTCATATAAAATGCAGTAAGGGAACATATATAAGGTCGCTTGCAAACGATTTTGGAAAGGATCTTAAATGTGGAGCTCATTTAACAAAATTAGTTAGAAATTCTATCGGAAAATACAAAATAGAAGATGCAATTTCAATTGATACTTTTGAAGAAAAATTAACCCAAAAAACTTAAAAATTCTTTTCTTGAAATTTCTTCAGCACCTAAAGATTTTAAATGTGCACTAGGAACCTGACAATCTATTAGTTTATAATTGTTTTTTGTTAATTCTTTTACTAAATGAATAAATCCTACTTTACTAGCATTATTGGCTTTGGTAAACATACTTTCACCACAGAATATATCTCCTAAGTCAATTCCATATAAACCTCCAACTAACTCATAATCTTTCCAAACTTCAACAGAATAAGCATATCCCATTTCGTAAAGTTGATTGTAAGCTTTTTTTAATCCTTCAGTTATCCAGGTACCATTTTGACCAAATCTTTTAACCTTTGCACAACATTCAACTACTTCATTAAAGGATTGATTATAGGTTACTTTAAAATAATCTTGATTTATTAATTTTTTTGTTGACTTAGATATTTTAATTTTTTTTGGGAACAACACCATTCTTGGGTCAGGACTCCACCAAACTAAACTATCATCATTTTCAAACCAAGGAAAAATACCTTTTTTATATGCTTTTAAAATTCTATTTGGGTTTAGATCGCCCCCAATAGCAACAATACCTTCTCTAGATGCTGTTTCAGCGGAAGGAAAAATGTGTTCAATACCTAAAAGATGCATTAAAATTAAAAAGGCAAGTCGTCTGGCTCGTTATCATTGACCTCATCAACTGGCTCAAAAGCATCAGCAGGAGGTATTGGTGGAATATTAGCATCTGAATCTCCTAGTGAAATTTTTTCAATTCTCCAACCTTGTATAGAATTAAAATATTTAGTTTCACCTTGAGGACTTTGCCATTCTCTTCCTCTTAAATTAATATCTACTTTGACAGATTCACCAACTTTATATGAATTTAAAATATCACATTTATCCTGAATAAACTCAATTAATAAATCTTGAGGATATTGTTCTTCAGTTGTTATCACTAGTTCTCTTTTTCTGAAACCGTTACTTCCATACTCTTTAGTATCATTAATTACTTTAATTTTTCCTGTAATATCCATATTTATTTAATTTACAACTAAAGTAAATAATTTTATTTTTTAAATAAAGATAGAAAACTAAAATCTATAAAAAAGAACTAATTTTTTTTGCAAGATTTTTAAAATCGTGAGTTTCCAATTTCAATTTCTTTTTAAAAGAAACATCATCCATTGAGTTTATTGGAATTAAGTGAACATGAGCATGCGGAACTTCAAGTCCTATTACTGACATCGCAATCCTTTCACAATCAATTGCTTTTTTTAAAGCAATAGCTATTTTTTTGGAAAAACTCATCAGCTCTATATAATCTCCATTTTCAAGATCAAAAATAAGATCTATCTCTTTTTTTGGAATACACAAAGTATGACCTAAAGAATTTGGGTTAATGTCTAAAAAAGCTAAACATTTTGCGGTTTCAGCAATTTTATAACAAGGTATTTCACCTTTAACTATCTTTGTAAAAATAGAATTCAATATTTACCTTTCAATTGAAATGACTTCAAATTTAATTGTTCCACTAGGAACAACCACTTCAGCAATTTCTCCAACTTTTTTCCCCAATAATCCTTTTCCAATAGGAGAACTTACAGAAATTTTACCAGATTTTAAATCTGCCTCACTTTCAGCTACTAACGTATACTTTAATTGCATTTGATTGCTTAAGTTTTTTATTGTAACCTTAGATAAAACTAAAACTTTACTTAAATCCAACTGAGACTCGTCTATAAGTCTGGCATTAGATAAAATAGCTTCTAGTTTAGAAATTTTCATTTCTAACATTCCCTGAGCTTCTTTTGCAGCATCGTATTCAGCATTTTCACTCAAATCTCCTTTATCTCTAGCTTCAGCAATAGCATTAGAAGCTTTAGGTCTTTCAATATCTTTAAGATGATTTAATTCGTCTTTCAACTTATTAAGCCCCTCCTTTGTATAATAAGAAACGTCACTCATAATACTTAATTTAAAATAAAAAATCCCTTTGCAATCGGGATATAATACAAATATACAAAATTATTAAATCAATAATTTTTTAAGTATTTTTAACCTGATGAGATTCCTTGGATTTTTATTTTTATTTTTTATTTTAAGTACTATTTCATGTTCAAAAAATGAAATAAATAAAAACCCCTATCTTCATGAGGTTACTTTCAAAAAAGTAATAAATCTTAACCTCCCACAGTACGATAACTTAAATTTTAATGGGGGTGCTTTGTATTTAAATTCTGGAGGTATAAAAGGTTTAATATTATTTAATTTTAATAATCAAATTTTCGCCTGGGAAGCAAGTTGTCCTAACCAATATCCTTCTTCATGTTCTACCATGGAAATTAAAGGGGTACAATCAATTTGTAATTGCGATAATTATAAATATAGCCTAGCTACTGGACAATTACTTTCTGGAACAAACGAAAACGCCTACCCAATGAAAATGTACTTTTCGGAAAAAAATGGTAATTCAGTTCGAATATCAAACTGAATTACCAAATATTGTTTATTTAAAATTTATACTTTAAACCAAAAGAAATATTTCTTCCCATTTCTTGTATTCCTAGAGTTTTGAATCTTGATAAATGATCAAAATATTTTTCATCTAATAAGTTATTGACTGACCAAACAAAACCTAACTTATTGTTTGTTAAATTAAATTCATGAGTTCCTGAAAAATTTAATAAGAAATAAGAATCTGTTTCTGTTTCAAACTTAGCTACATTATTTTGCTTCCCTTTAGAAACTAAGCTTAATTTATAACTGTTTGAATCAAAATCTAAGGTAAACGATTGTTTAAATGTAAAAGGAGAAAGAAAAGGTAAATAACCACCATTTGCTAATTCTCCAGAAACATACTCTAGAGTTGTTTTAAAAGAAAGCCAATCAATTGAAGTTGATCTAGAATAATATAATTCTCCTCCAAATAAAAAAGCATCAGCTTGAGTATAGTTATATACGGGCGTAGATCTTCTTGAGGTTCCTGTAGAATTTAAATAAATATAATCGTTAATTGAATTGTAAAAGATATCTATTCCAAAGCTGTAATTTGAGCCAAATGAACTAATAGAAATATCAGATTGTAAATTCTTCTCTTCGCTCAAGTTTTTATTCCCAACTTCATACCTACTTGTTCCGTGGTGAATACCATCAGAAAACAATTCGGATAGATTTGGAGCTCTAAATCCACTAGAAAAATTAAGTCTAAAAAGTTTGTTTTCTCCAAAATTTCTTTTAAAACCGACAGAACTTGTAAAGCTGTTAAAATTTTCATTAAAGCTTTCTGTTTCTATCTTTCTATCATCAATTCTTAATCCTAATAAGACATCCCATTTGGAAGTATGTATGTGTGATAATGCATATACCCCCAAATCTTTCTTTTCAGCATTTGGAATTAATTCTTCTTTACCATAGTTTGTATTAGTTTGCCATAACATGTTTGTTCCAAGTACTAATTCAAATTTATCAGATTTTGGAAAAATGTATTTGAAATCAAAAGTTGTTGTTTCTAAATCCATATTTAAAGCAGCTTCATCTCCGTGATCGTCATGATCATCATGATCATCATGGTCATCATCATGGTGGTCATCATCATCGTGATCATCGTCATCTCCATCCTCATCTTGATGTCCAAATTCCTTTCTTTTGTTAGTTCTATATCCTAATGTGAATTCAATTTCAGATATGTTATCAAATAATATTCTGTTCTTCCATGAAACCATCGTGTTTAAAACATTCTGATATAATTTTTCTTCTTCATGATCGTCATGGTCATCATGATCATCGTAATCGTCATGCCCCTCATCACCATGCGGAATTCCAATTTCAGAGTCAGAAATGTTTACTCTTAAATCCGAAATAAAGTTGTCAGAACTATACCCTAAACCAAAGTTGAAATCATTTTGTTTAAAATAAGTGTTTTCAACTTCGTGATCTGGAGTATTAAAATTATCATTGTCAACCACACTTGCTTGAACAATGTAATTTAATTTATTAAGGTTTCCTTTAACTCCTAAATTAGTTGTAAACCCACTGTAGTTGGAATTGTAAACTGTCCCTAGTTCAATTTCAGGTCCATCTCCATCATAATAACTATCAGGATTAATGTAAAGAACTCCTCCCAAGGCATCACTTCCATAAAGAACAGACATTGGGCCTTTTATAACTTCAACAGATCCCACTGCAAAGCCTGAAAGATTCATTCCATGTTCGTCTCCCCATTGCTGATTTTCAACTCTCATGTTATGACTAAAAACTGTAACACGGTTTGAAGATAATCCTCTTATTACTGGTTTTGATATTCCTGGTCCAGTTGAAATTATAGAAATACCTGGAATTTCTTGAATTGCAGCAGATAAATTTTGTCTTTTAATGTAATTTAAATTGTTGAGATTTAATTTACTTACATTGATAACGTTGTTTTTTAATGACTCTTTAAAAGGAGTAGATACAACTACTTCGGATAATTCAACAGGAACTAATGTATCGTTCTCCTGAGTATCTTGAGCATTAACAGTATTTATGCTAATAAATATCAAAGCCAAAAAGGCAATTTTTGTAATATTTTTCATTTTTGTATTTATAATTTATATTGATTTGTTAGATTGAGTAATTTAACAATCTACAGGGGGACCTCTTGAATCAAAATAATTATAAAAATTTGAAAAATGTGTTCTATTATAAACAGCATACTGTTTATAATAGATAGAAAAATCTTTAATTAAAAAAATAAAATCTTCAGAACTAAACTCAGAATTTGCTCTTAAAAAATCACATGTAGAACAACTGATTTCAGCTTCGTGAAAATGAACGTTTTCTTTAGAGCAAACAACATGCCCTTCAAATAAATAGTGATTTAAGCCAAAAATGGTTGGAAGGCTTAAAATCCCAATAAGAATTAAACTAATAACTCTTTTCATGCTGCGAATTTACAAAATTTAAAACTTAAGGGTTAATCCCAATAAAAAATTTCTAGTAGCTTGTGGATAATACCCAGCTCCATCTAAAGTTATTACTTGACCGGGTGAAGACCATGTGTCATCATAAGTGTAATAATATCCATTAGAAACATACTCGTTATTAAAAACATTGTTGACTAGTCCTGAAAATATGATTTCGTCAAAGACCAGATTTGAAATAATCTTGTAACTAAAATTAATATCATTAACAAAGTAGCTGTCCAAAATAGAGTTAACAGCGTCAGTATTTCCCATATATTGTTTTCCAACGTATTTGGATAAAAAACTAATCATAAGATTATTGTTGGGTGAAAAGATTAGTGAATTAGATGAGATTAAATTAGGTGAAAACGAGATGTTAGTTTTTCCAAAATCAAAAACAGATCCATTAAATTTTGAAAGAATTTTCTTGTTTTTATTACTACTCAATGTAAAATTATTTCTTAATGACAAATTGCTTGAAAGCTTTAGTTCAAGTTCTGATTCTATTCCAATACGATAACTTGAACCACTATTGGTTCTAATTGGAGAACCCACATCGTCCAATTCTCCTGTTAAAACTAATTGTTCGTTGTAAAGCATGTAATATGTATTAAGATTGAATCTTAAACCATTTTTTTTATATCTCCATCCAATCTCAAAATCATTTAGTTGCTCTGGCCTTATATTTTCATTTGCTTCATAATCACTTCGACTTGGTTCTCGGTTAGCTCTTGAATACGAACCGTATAATATGGAATTAGATCTAATCTTGTATGACAATCCAAATTTTGGATTAAAAAAACCAAACGATTCATCAATCAACATATTAACAAGATCTGATGTAATTCCACTAGTCTTGTATGTAACATTTCTGAATTGAACATCTCCATATAGTTCTAACTCATCGCTTAGATCATAAGATGATTTAGCAAAAACACTAAAATCTGTTTTTTTCCCATTTCCATCATAATATCTATCTCTTACAGAACTGTCTTTACTAAAATTCCTTGCCCATACAATTTCACCATAATGATCTCCACTGTAAGTACTGTAGGATGAATTAAATATCATATCTAACCTATTCCCAGTATATTTAGCTGATGCATTAATTACATAAAAGTCATTATCTAACCAACGTCTTCTAATTAAATCTGTCGTTCCTGTTTCATTTCCATCTGAATCAATATCTGATATTAAAATACCCCCATAAGTTCCAACAGAATCGTCCTCTCTATATTGTTCAAAATAACCTCTTCCGTAGGTATAATTTAAACCTAGATTTGTAGACCAATTTTGATTTAGTTTTTGATTCCAATGAAACTGATAATGATCTTGTTTGTAATTATCAATTTCATTTTCATAAGTATATGGATTTTGTCTTCGGTTTTCAAGCAATTGTTCTTTACTTAATCCATACCAGGATTGGTAAGTTTTTTCATGACCTCCAAATGAAAGAGCTTTAATAAGGGTATTACCTTTACTATAAGTCCCCTGAAGAAAATAAGATTTTAAGTCTGAAAAAGCCCTATCAACGTATCCGTCAGAATCAATTTTAGAAAGTCTTCCCGAAAGTTCAAACGACTGGTTTAATTTTCCTGTACTAAACTTAACAGTGTGTTTAAGCGTGTTATAACTTCCCACAGAGTTAGATATCTCTGCGTAGGGGGTTTCTGAAATTGCATCAGTTAATATGTTTATACTTGCCCCAAAGGCTCCAGATCCATTTGTTGATGTACCTACTCCTCTTTGAACCTGAAGACTTTCTACAGATGATGTAAAATCTGGAAGATTGACCCAAAAAGTACCATGAGACTCTGGATCATTGAATGGTATGCCGTTGATTGTAATATTAGTTGATTGAGCACTAACTCCTCGGATTCTAATTCCAGTGTAACCAATACCTGCTCCTGCGTCAGATGTTGTCACAACTGAAGGTAAGTAATTTAACAAAACTGGCAAGTCTTGACCTAAGTTTCGAGTTGATAGTTCTTTTTTGTAAACATTTGAATGAGTAATAGGAGAATTATTGTTTACTCTTATTGATTGAACAACAACCTCATCTAATATTTGTTTAGTTCCTTGAATAGTATCTGTTAATTGTTGAGAATAAATATTAATTGATAACAATATCAAAAAGTATAGACCTTTTTTCATATTTAAAAAATTTATTGTGGGTATACAAAAAAGATGATAACAATTTTCCTCTCCAAAATTACTTGGCAGGTTCATTGGGTATAATCTCAGCCGTAGCACCCCATTTATTATGTTTCAAAGATAATAATATTGTTATTATATATCTAGCAACTTATTTATTTCTTTTATTGCTGTTTCTAATCTATTACTTTTAGATCCGCTTACTAAAATATATGGTTTATTGTATTTATTTAAAGTTTCTTTAAAAGCGTCAAACATTTTTTGCCTTTCTAAAGGTTTGTCCCTTAAATCATCTTTTTCCCAGGGAATATCGATATCGGTTAGAATATACAAATCGTAGTTGTTATTAAGAGCATATTTTTCTAAAATTGGATCACAATAACCATCAAAATAGGTCTCAGAATAAACTTTAGTTTCTAAAAGATCTGTGTCACATATAAGTATTCTATTAGCCAGTTTTGAAAGTTGATTTTCCAATTTTATTTGTCCTTTTGCTATTGGAAGTAAATCTTTAAGTTCACAAATCTTTTTTTCATTGTCCCATTTTCTTTGCAAGTAATCTCTAGCATATTCTTTTACCCAATTGGTATTATAATAGTTTGCAAGATCTTTTGAAAGAGTAGTTTTACCAGAGGATTCAGGTCCAAAAAGAACTACTTTTAAGCAGTTAGATCCAATTTGTTTAAGATTTTCTTCCATGAATAATAACCAGAGATAGCAATTATAGTAAAAATAAAATACTGTAAACTAGTAAATGTTAATCCTTTGTAAAAATATAAGGGTACCGATATTACATCTCCAATAATCCAAAAAACCCAATTTTCAATCTTTCTTTTAGCCATTAGCCACATTCCAACAAAGAAAATCGCTGTAGTAATATTATCTATATACGACGTTAATGATCCCCACTTATCAAAATAATTATAGATTCCGTAAACAAAAATCAGAGAAAAAATAAATATAAATAAGGATATTTTTTTTTCATAGTTACTAATTTTCGATATGGGAGTTACTATGTTATTTTTTTTACGAGTCCAAATATACCATCCATAAATGCTCATTATGAAATAATATGCATTTATCATCATGTCACCCAACAATCCCCATTTAAAGAGTAAATAAGTAAATATTGACGTTGAAATCATTCCTGTTGGATAAACTAGTATGTTATTGTTTTTTGAAAACCAAACACTTAATAAACCAAAGATTACAGCTACGATTTCAAAAAATATGTCCAGTTCATTATATTGTGAATATTGTTGAAATAAAAAATCAAACATAATTAATCCATAATTTGTGCTGTAGAACAAATGTAATTAGAAAAATTCATGAGATCTACAAGATAGTTTTCAGAAAATTCATTTTTATAAATTCTAACTATTGCTTTGTTATTTTTTAGAGATTCAATAATTATATCTTTTTTAAAATCAATACTGTCATATCCAAAAGCTTTAAAAACTGATTCTTTTATAGTCCAGGCTTTAGTAATACTTTCTACACTATTGAAATTAAACAACTCCGATTCGTGTTTAGAAATAAATTTAGGCCAAATGTTTAAAATTTTATCTCTAAACTTTTCAATATCAATTCCAATTTTTTTTTTTGAATAGTAGATTCCAGAATATTGAAAAGAATGGGTTATTGAAATGAATCCTTTTTGAAGAGTTGGCTTGCCAAACTCATTATATTTTAAATCATCAAAAGTTAAATTCAATTCTTCCAATAATTTTAGTGTGCTCAAAAATTCAATTTGTTTTTTTTCATTTTTAATTGAATTCAATTTTTGAATAAAAGAAGACTTTTGTTTTATAGACGAAATTAATTCTTGCTTATTCTCATTAATGTTCCATATTACAAGTTGGTTATCTTGGTCACTAGTGAGTTTTTTGTATAAAGGCACTATACAAATATACTTAAAGATAAAATTTTAAAATTGTAAAGCTTAAATATTAAGCTTCAAATGGAATGATAGAAACAAAAGATTTGTTGTCTTTCTTTTTAGTAAACTGTACAACTCCATCAATTTTAGCATGAAGAGTATGATCCTTGCTTACATAAACATTTTTCCCAGCTTTGTGAGCGGTTCCTCTTTGACGAACAATAATATTACCAGCAATAGCAGCTTGGCCACCAAATATTTTAACACCAAGTCGTTTCGATTCTGATTCTCTTCCGTTCTTTGAACTACCTACACCTTTTTTATGAGCCATGTTTTATAGTTTAAATTATTTATTAGTTTTTTTTGCAACTGGCTTTTTAGCAGCTGGCTTTTTAGTAATTGGCTTTTTCGCAACAGTTTTTTTAGTCGAAGTTTCATCATTAATAGAAACTTCATTTTTAACCTTAGATTCAACTTTAGTTTTATTAGAACTTTCTAATATGTTTTGAACTAATATTTGAGTTAAAGCTTGTCTATGACCATTCTTAACTTTGTAGCCTTTTCTTCTTTTCTTTTTAAATACAATTACCTTGTCGTCTTTCAAGTGTTTAACAATTTTAGCTTCAACACTAGCGCCGCTAATAGTTGGATTGCCAATTGAAATTTTTCCTGAATTGTCTAGCATTAAAATATTGTCAAAACTTACATTTGAACCTTCTTTACCCTCAAGTCTATTAACATAGACTTTTTGGTCCTTTTCAACTTTAAATTGTTGACCTGCTATTTCTACAACTGCGTACATGATAGTATTTTATTAAAATGTGTGCAAATATACAAGGATTGAGTATATATAACAAAAATTAGCACTAAAATATGGGTATGATATATTTTAAATTAAACTTAAATTATTTATTTGATGTCTTATTTGCTAAATAAACTCCAAAAAAAATAATAATTGTGGCAAACAACTGATTTAATGTAAAAATTTCACCGTCTAAAAGACCCCAAAATAAAGCAATAATAGGAATTATATAGGTTACTGATGAAGCAAATACTGGTGAAGCTATTTGAACAAACTTATTAAACAATATTTTGGCAAATACAGTTCCAATAATTGATAAAATCAATATATAAAGCAAAGCATCAAAAACATTTTGATTTTCTAAATCAATTTGTTTATAATCAGTAAATAAAAAAATTACAATTGAAAATGGTAATATAAATACAAAATTTCCAACAGCTATTGCAACAGCTGAAACATTCTGGAGATAAACTTTTAATAAATTTACTTGTATGGCATAGAGAAAAGAAGCAAAAAGAATGAAAAAAATATACATCAAATTTTGATTAGGATTAATAATTTAACCTTGATACATTAATAATACTGATCCAATAAGACCTAAAATGACACCAAAAATTTGTTTGGAAT